>JAIXTR010000557.1 GCA_027483845.1 Caulobacteraceae bacterium
CACGCGCGGTCGCATGGGTCGCCGCAACGCCCACATCGCCGTCCGCGTCGAGGCGCCGCTTTCGCCGGCCGCCCGCCAAGCCGTCCAGAGGATGCCATGACCCTGATCCGCCAAGGCTTTGCATCCGCGCGACCCGATTTCGCCTCCACAGGAGCGCACTAGCATGAGCCTCATCGCCATCGGGATGAACCTGTTGCTGGCCGGCCTGCTGGTCGCCGCCATGGTCGTCGGCATCCGCCTGAACCGCCGTCTTCAGGCGCTGAAGGACAGCCATGCCGGCTTCGAGATCGCCGTGCGCGAGCTCAACATGGCCGCCGTGCGCGCCGAACAGGGGCTGGCCGACCTGCGCGCCGCCACTGACGAGGCCACCGACATGCTGTCGGACCGCATCGAGAAGGGCCGCGCCCTGGCCGGCAAGCTGGAGAAGCTGATCAGCGCCGCCCCTGAGTTGCCGCGCGCGATGCCGAGCGAGCGTGCGCCGCGGCCCATGCCGTCGGTCGTGCCGCCGATGCGGGAATCGTCGAGCGAAGATCGCTTGGGCAAGCTGTTGGCCATGGCCCGCACGCGCCTGCAGTCCGAAGGCATGATCGCCGATGACCGTGACGCGCCTGCGCCGGCGCGGGAACCACTGGTCGGTCGGCCGCCGCTGCCGGGCCGCCGGATCGTGGCGTCGCCGGACGACGATCTCTTTGAGGACGCACCGACCGCTTTCGAGCGTGGCGCCCACGACCGATTTGGGGGAACCCGCCGATGAAATCCATGCCTCGCATCCTGCCGCTGGTGGGCGTCGCCATGGGCGGCGTCCTCGCCGTGAACGCGCTGTCGGGCGCGCGCGACCTGCCCAGCCTGCTGTCCGGCGCCCAGGCCTTCGCCGAGGAGGCCACCAAGGGCGGCAAGGCTGACGCCGCCAAGGGCGATGGCGCCGCGGCCGAGAAGGGTAAGGGCGGCAAGACCGACGCCGAGGCCGCCACAGGCGCCGCTGCCGATGCGGCCGCCGCGGTTCGCACGCCGACCGTCGCGCCGAAGGCTGTCTGCGCCCCCACCGCCGCCGAACTGGCCAAACAGGCAGGTCTGTCCCCGGCCGAGCTGCAGGTTCTGCAGAGCCTTGGCGCCCGTCGCGGGCAGTTGGACGCGCGTGAAAACGACCTGTCGACTCAGTTGGCGCTGATGGCGGCCGCCGAAGCCAAGCTGGACGCCAAGATCAAGTCGCTGAACGGCCTCAAGGCCGAGGTCAACGGTCTGCTAAACCAGTCCAACGCCAAGGAAGCCGCCGAGATCGACCGGCTGGTGAAGGTGTTCGAGGGCATGAAAGCCAAGGATGCGGCTCCGCGTCTGGCGGCCCTGGACGACAACGTCCGGATCCCGATCGCCGCCAAGATGAAGGAGCGCGCGCTGTCGGCCATCCTGTCGCAGATGCCGGCGGCCGACGCGAAGAAGCTGACCGAGTCCCTCGCGCGCCGCTATTCCGACGCGCAGGCGGCTGCGGCCAAGGCCAGCGCCAGCGCCGAGAACACGGCGGCCCAACCGGCGCCGCAGGCGGATCCCACCAAGCCCGCGCCGAAGAAGCAGGCCGCCGCCGCGCCGCGGAAGGCTCCGCCGCGCAAGACCGCGCCCCCCGCCCAGCAAGCCGCGGCCAAGCCGGCCGCGGCTCCGGCCGCCGCCCCTCCGGCGGCTGCGCCCCCGCCCGCCGGATAGTCGATGTCGCTGAAGTCGGTCCTCCGCTCCGGGGTCGCCGCCGCCTGCATCGTGGGCGTGGCCGCGCCCGCGGGCATCGCGGCGCCCGCCGCCCGCGCCGTCGCCCAAAGCGCCGGCACGGACGTGCGCGTGGCGACGACCGAGACGTTCTCGCGGATCGAGGTCGGTCCCGGCGGCGCGCTGCGCCGCGAGGGCAACACGGTCGTGCTGAGCGTGGACCGGGAGGGCGACGACGATATCGGCCGTCTGCTGACCTCGCCGCCCAAGTGGATCAAGAGCGCGGTCCGACTGCCGGTCGCCGGCAAGCCGCGGATCGTCATCACGCTGGATGACAGCGCCGACGTGACCCTGGGTCGGGCCGACGGCGCGGCGTTCGCCAATTTCTTCTCCAAGCCCGAGGCGGACCCCAGCGCGACGCCGCCGGTCGAGGTGGCCGAGCCTGAGCCGCCGCGTCCCAACCCGCTGCCGGCCGGCGGCGTGGTGCGGATGGAGGCCAAGACCACCGGCGGTCAAACACAGCTGACCTTCAACTGGGCCAACCCGGCGGGCGCCGCGGTGTTCCGCCGTGGCGATGCGGTGTGGGTGGTCTTCGACGCGCCAGCCAAGCTCGACGTCTCCAGCGCGCCGAAGGGCGTGGGCGCCTTGCGCTCCCTTCAGGCCTTCTCCGGGGCGGACCACGCCGCGGTGCGGATCGATGCGACGCCGAATGCGCCGCTGTTCGTCTCGTCCCAGGGCTCGAGCTGGACCATCACGCTGGGCCCCGGCGCCCAGTCTCAACCTGCCATCGTGCGCGTCGCGCGGGACGCCGCCGGCGGCCCCGCCGCGCTGAAGGCGCCGCTTGCCGGGGCCACGCGCGTCATCAATCTGCCGGACCCGGTGGTGGGCGACACCCTGACCGTCGTCACTGCCCTGGGGCCGCCAAAGGGCGTGCCAGGCCGGCGCGACTACGTCGATGCGGTGCTGCTGGCGTCGATCCAGGGCCTGGCCATCGAACCGCTGGCCGACAACCTCACCGTCCAGCGGGACGGCGAGCTGGTGCGGATCAGCCGGGCGCAGGGCCTGACCCTGTCACCAATCTGGGCGGCCCGCGACCGGGAGGACACCCAGCTCGGCGCGCCGCAGCCCGCGGTGATGCCGGCGATCATCCCGCCGGAATGGGGCGAGGTCGGCTCGGCGGGCTTCCTGCACCGCTACGAAAGCCTGCTGGCCGCCGCGGCCGCGGAAAGTGGCAACAAGGACCGCGAGGCGCCCGTCGCCGCGCGTATGGGCCTGGCGCGCTTCCTGATTGGGTCCGACCTGAGCTTCGAGGCCATCGGCGTCCTCAACAGCCTGGCCCGCGACCACCAGGAGATGCTGGACGACCCCGAGTTCCGGGCGTTGCGCGGGATCGCCCGCACGCTGGCGCGCCGGTACGCCGAAGCGGATGCGGATTTCTCGTCGCCGTCGCTGGCGGATGACCCGTCGACCGCCTTGTGGCGCGCTTACGTCAACACCCAGATCGCACAGTATCCCGAGGCGCGGACGCAGTTCACCAAGGGCATGGAATCCTTCGGCCTGATGCCGGCCGTGTGGAAGGCTCGCTTCGCGCGCGCCGACGCGCAGGCGGCGGTGGCCCTGGGTGACCTGGCGGGCGCCGAAGGCCGTATCAATATGGCGCTGGCCGAGAAAGTCTCCTCGGAAGAGCAACTGCGTAGCCGCCTGGTCCAGGCGCGGATTATCGAGCTCCAGGGCTTCCAGGACCGCGCGCTGCGGATCTATCGCGCCATCGCGCCGGTGAAGATCGACTCGCTGTCCGCGCCCGCGACCCTGCGCGCCACCCAGATCCGGCTGCAGCTGAACCAGATCACGCCGACCGAGGCGGCGGGCGTCTTCGACGGCCTCCGGTACCGTTGGCGCGGCGATTCGACCGAGCTCGAAACCATCCGGGCGTTGGGACAACTCTATCTCGCCCAGGGACGCTATCGCGAGGCGCTGGAAGCCCTGCGATCTGCCGGCGTGCGTCTGCCGACCCTGCCGGAAGCGCAGCAACTCCAGGCCGACCTGAATGCGGCCTTCCGTGGGCTTTTCCTGGATGGCCTGGCGGACGGGCTTGAGCCGCTGCAGGCCCTGGCGCTGTTCTTCGACTTCAAGGAACTGGCGCCGCTCGGGGCCGACGGCGATCTCATGGTTCGAAAGATCGTGCGCCGGCTGGTCGACGTGGATCTGCTGCCCCAGGCCGCCGATCTGCTGAAGTATCAGGCCGAGAACCGGTTGGACGGGGTGCCCCGCGCGCAGGTCGCTACGGACCTCGCCGTGATTTACCTGATGGACCGCAAGCCCGAGCAGGCGCTGGAGGCGATCAACGGCTCGCGCACGACCGTGCTGCCGACCGCCTTGGCCAGCGAGCGTCGGATCGTGGAGGCCCGCGCCTGGAGCGGATTGGGCAAGTACGACAGCGCCCTCGAAATCCTGGGCAAGGACGCGTCCAAGGACGCCAACGACCTGCGCAGCGAGATCAGCTGGAAGCAGAAGGACTGGGCCACGTCGGGGCCGCTGTTCGAGAAGTCGCTGGGCGATCGCTGGAAGGATCCGACCCAGCTCTCCAGCGACGAGGAAGGCCGGCTGCTTCGCGCCGGCGTCGCCTACAGCCTCAGCGGCGACGAGGCGGCCCTGGCGCGGCTTCAGCAGCGCTATCAGGGCTTCTACGACAAGGCGAACAACCCGGACGCCCTGCGGATTGCGCTCTCCGGCGTGCCGACCGGCCGCATGAGCGTGGCGGACTTCGGCCGCGTGACGGCGGACAACGAAGCCTTCGCGGGCTGGGTGGCGAAGATGAAGGGGCGCTTCAAGACGCGCCCCGCGCCGACGGGGGGCGCCAAGCCGATCGCGCCGGCGAAGCAGGCCCAGGCCGCCCCGGCGGCCCCGGCAGCGAAGGGCTGACCGCGCGATTGCGCTGCTGCTGCTTGTCGCGCGATCCTGATGGAATGCGTCGACTCGCGATCCTGGCCGTCCTGTCCACACTGGTCCCGGCCGTGGCCAATGCCGGAGGCGGTCGAGAGCCGGACATCCGCACCGCGGACGTGGATCTGTTCTACCGGATCTTCGATGCGGCGGCGGGCCATCCGACGGCAGAGGTGCTGCAACGCGACTACATCGACGGCGGCTCACCGGGCGTGCGGGAGTTCATCAAGGAGCGGATCGTATCCGCAGACCGCCTGGCGGCGCGGATTGAGGAGAAGCCCGACGTCTACGGGCGGGCGCGAAGCTGCGCCTCGGCTCTGCCCGAGGCGAAGGGCCGCCTGAAGACAGGCTTCCGCAAGCTCGCGGCGTTGTATCCGCAGGCGAGGTTTCCGCCGGTCACGATCCTGATCGGCCGCAACAGCTCGGGCGGCAC
>JAIXTR010000629.1 GCA_027483845.1 Caulobacteraceae bacterium
ACGAAGGCGGTCTTCAGGGTTGCGAGGTCGCCGAAGGCATCGGTGATGGCCCGCAGCAGGTCGCCACTCGGCGCCGCGCCGCCGGGTGGGCGCATGGACTCCCAGAAGAACGCGTGATTCCAGGCCTGGGCGGCGTTGTTGAACAGCTTCTTGTCGTTCGACCGATGCGCCTCACGGACGACGTCCTCCAGCGGCTTGCCCGCGAGGCCGGCCTTGGCCGCCAGGTCGTTGGTCTTGTCGACATAGGTCTTGTGGTGCTTGTCGTGGTGCGTCCGGAGCGTGTCGGCCGACATGAATGCGCCCAGCGCGTCGTAGCCGTAGGGCAGGTCGGGAAGGGTGTACATCGGGCAGCCTCGCGCATTTTGGGGACAAGCGTGTCTCCCCGCTCAACCGCTGGGGGCGCAACGCGTTCCCGAAGCGACGCGCCCCTGGCCAATGGGCACGGCGGCGCGCGGGCTGGACGACGCAGCTGCAAACATCGTACCCGTCGCGGGCGGCGGGCGTGGTGGAATTGGTAGACGCGGCGGACTTAAAATCCGCTTCCGCAAGGAGTGTCGGTTCGAGTCCGACCGCCCGCACCAGCGCTCTGGGCGCGAGGGTTTAGGCCGCGACGCCGAACGCCAAGCCGACGCCCGCAGTCACCGCCATGGCGGCCGCGCCCCAGAAGGTGACCCGCGCCACCGCTTTCCAGATCGGCGCCCCGCCCGCCCAGGCGCCTGCGCCGCCAAGAATGGCCAGGGTCACGAGACCGGTGAGCGAGACGGCCGCCACAACGCTCGCCGTCGGCGCGACGAGTGCGACGATCAGGGGGAGGGCCGCGCCCGCGGCGAAGGTCAGGGCCGAGGTGAAGGCCGCCTGGATCGGCCGCGCGGTGGTGATCTCCGAGATGCCGAGTTCGTCACGGGCGTGGGCGCCCAGCGCGTCGTGCGCCATCAGCTGCTGCGCGACCTGAAGCGCCAGGTCCGGTGCGACGCCACGACTGGCGTAGAGGCCGGCCAGTTCCTGTTCCTCGGCGGCGGGCTGCGTGCGCAGCTCCTGCCGTTCGCGGTCGAGGTCGGCCCCTTCGGTGTCGGACTGGGAGCTGACCGAGACGAACTCGCCGGCGGCCATGGACATCGCGCCGGCGACGAGGCCCGCCACGCCGGCCACAATGATCTCGGAGCGCCCGCCCGCGGCCGAGGCCACCCCGATGATCAGGCTGGCGGTCGACACAACCCCATCGTTCGCGCCCAGCACCGCGGCCCGCAGCCAGCCGATGCGGCGCATGAGGTGAGCTTCCAGGTGGGGGCGTGGCATCGGCATCGTCCTTCGAGGGGCCGCCGCTCAAGGCGCGTCCCTATTTGTATCCGCATTCTGGCCCGTCGTCCGGTCGCTGACGGGTCGTTCTCAGAAGGTCCGGGCGAGGGAGAGCGAGACGGTCCGTGGGCGCTGGGGCGTGGTCTGTTGCTGGCCCCGGAACGCGAAGGGGTTGCCGAAGGCCAGGGTGTCGCCACGGCCGTGCAAGGCGTTGTCCACGGACAGTCGCGCCGTCCATGGTCCGCCACTCAGCGCCGCGGCCAGGCGCACGTCGCCGTAGCCGCCCATGTCCGGCGATGTCGTGGCGTCGAACGTCAGGCGCGAGTGACCCACGAAAGTGTAACTCGCCTGCAGGTCCAAGGTCAGATCCGCGCCGATGGGCGTCGTCCACATCGCCGTAGCGGCATAGCCGGCGTCGGCCACGCCCGGGAGCGTCGCCTCCGGGGTCGCTAGAAGGCCCGGGGCCGGATGGCGCAGTTCGGGGTCCTGGCGCACCATGTTGCCCGAGAGGGTCAGCGGCCCGCGCTGGAACGTCGCCTCCAGCTCGACGCCGCGACTGCGTCCGTCGCCGAGGTTCGCGGTGTAGGGCAGACCGGACGGCAGGAGCAGGTCGGCCTGGATATCCGTCCAATCGGCCTGGAATACCGCCAAGCGCGCGGTCAGCCCCAGGCGCGCGGACCGCCACCGCGCGCCGGTCTCATAGCTCCAGAGCTCGTCGCCGGCGTATCGGCGCAGCGGTTGGGCGCCGCCGGCCTCACCAAAGGCCTGGCCCGGCGGCCCGCTCGTATTCAGGCCGGGCGTGCGATAGCCCTCCGCGGTGGAGGCATAGATCGTCAGGCCCGGCGCCGGGCGATAAGCCATAAGCAGCTTCGGGGCGAAGCCGTCCGCCGTCGTCCGGCCGCGGAACGTACGCTGTGCGGCGCCCACCTCGACCTCGGAGCGCGTCTTGAGGCGCGCCTGCAGCAGGCGGGCGCCCGCTGTCACGGTCAGCACGGGCGTGAGATCGAATGACGTCTCGCCGAAGACGGCGCCCTCCAGCAGCCGGTCGCGGCGCGCCTCCGTGTACGCGGGACCGGGTGTCACCGGGGTGAGGGCCCCGCCAAGCTGCTGGTCGCCCAGGGCGTTGAAGGCGCCCAGGGTCCAGCGCCAGCGACCGACGCCCACGGAGGTGACCCGCAGTTCGCTGATAAGGCTGCGGATTTCGTTGCGGTCCCGGAAGGTCCGGCCCGGCCCGCCTGTAGCGACCAACGCCCCCGGGGCGGCCGCGGCGTCGTAGGTGGTGCCCACTTCATGGTCCACAGCCCCCATGCTGAAGGTCACGCGCCCCCAGGCCGGGGTCCAGTGGGCGGCCAGGGACAAGGCCAGGAAGTCGTTGTCGTGTGGCTCTTGGGTGGCGGTCGCCCGGGCCAAGGGGCCGATCTCCGGCGTCGCGTACTGGGCGTCGCGGTTGGAAATCGCCTGGCTGATCAGCGTGGCCTCGAGCGACAGATCGTCGACCGGCCGCCAGGATGTGGCCAGACGCAGGCCCCGGCGTCGCGAACGATCGATGTTGCTCAGGCCCAGGCCGCGGTTGTCGATGTAGCCGCCGGCCACCTCCGACCAGGCGGCGATCCGCACGGCGGCGCGGTCGCCGAGCGGCTGGTTCCACAGGCCTTCGAACCGGCTGGAGCCGGCGCCGTGGGCCGTGGCGCCGAGGCCGACGGCGATCCGGCCGCTTCGGGCGGTGGTGTCCGGCGCGTTGGGGACGATCTGCAGGACGCCGCCGATCGATCCTGCGCCGTAAAGCGACCCCTGCGGCCCGCGCAGCACCTCGACGCGGGCGACGTCGATCAGCGGCAGGTCCGGGTCGGGCGCGTTGTAGGTCAGTCGTAGGTCGCCCAGATAGAGCCCGACCGTCGCCTGGGTGTGGCCGGTGAGCGGGCCGTCGGACAGCCCCCGAAGCAGCACCTTGTCGCGGCCCGGTCCCAGGTTGGTGACCGTGACGCCGGCCGCGATCAGCGAGAGGTCGGCCACGTCGGACACGCCGCGCCGCTGCAACTCGGCGCCGCTCATCGCGGTCAGTCCGTACGGCGACGCGGAGAGCACGCTCTCGGTCCTGTCCGCCGTCACGACCAGTTCGCCCAGTTCTGTGGGCTGGCGCTCGGCGCTGGTCCCCGGCGGGGGTGGCGCGGGCGCCGCCGCGGGGAGGGGACGGGGGCGGATCACGACGGTGCGGGCGTCCGGGCGGACGGCGACGCAGGTCGAGTTGGCGAGCAGGCGCCGCAACGCCTCGTCCAGATCCATGCGGCCCGCGACGCCGGCGCGTCCGTCGCACCGCGCGCCCGGCGCAAAGCCCATGGAGACACCGGCCTGACGGGCTAGGGCCATGAGGGCGCTCTGGCGGGCTTGGGTGGGAATATCCAGCGCCAAATCGGCGGCGCGGGCCGACGTCGCCACGCCGGCCGCCGCGCAGGCGGCGGCCATCAGGCCGGCCAGGCGCCGGCGGCGTCGAATGCAGCCCATGGCCTCCTGCCGACTCAGCGCGTCTCGCGACGCAGGCTCAGCCGTACACTATCGGGTCGCCGTTCCACGTACACGGGCAGGAACGCCGACAGGCTTCGCAGCATCTGGTCCTCGGTCCCCAGGTTGAGGGTCGCGGTCACCGGCAGATCCTTGGCATCGGCGCTGACCTGGATCGGGGTCGTGACATAGCGATTGAGGGTCACGGCCACGTCCGCCAGCCGCTGTCCGTTGAAGATCAGTCGACCCTGGGTCCAAGCGAAGGCGGCTTCGGGATCGGCGGCGCCCACGGCGTCCTGGTCGCGACCGGCCTTATGCGTCAGGGCCTGACCCTTCTGAAGGCGCGCCAAGGCCGGTGCGGCCGGTTGGCCTGCAGGTCGGACCTCGACCACACCGCGCCGGACGGTGACCTGCATGTCGCCCCCATGGCGCAGCACGTTGAACTCGGTGCCGACCACGCGGATTTCACGTTCGCCGGCTTCGATGAAGAAGGGGCGCTTGGGGTCCTTTGCGACGTCGAATACCGCCTCGGCGTCGGCCATGACCACGCGGCGCTCGCGTCGGCCGAGGGTGGCGTCGATGTGGGAACCGCCATTGAGGGTGATGCGGGTGCCGTCAGCCAGGGCGATGACCTGACGCTGGCCCACGGCGGTCGTGTAGCCCTGGGTGACGGGACTGTTCGACAGGAAGGTGACGCCCAGCAGCACGGCGGCGACCAGACTGGCCGCCATCGCGCCGAACCAGGCCAACGGCGGCCGGTTGGCGCGGGGCTTGAGCGCGATGACGTTCGACGTGGTCGCAACGGTCACGGCCGGCGCTGCGGCGTCCAACGCGCTCCAGACCTCCTCGACCGCATCGTAGGCGGCGGCATGGGCGGGCGATTCCGCCAGCCACGCCTCGAACGCCAGCCAGTCGGCCTCGTCCGCGGCGTCTGACGCCAGGCGCACGTGCCAGCTGACCGCGCGGTCGCGCAGCGGGTCGTCAGGCGGGAAGTTGTCGGACGTGACGCTCATGTTGTTGTGGACTTCTCCTGGCCCATAGACGCCGCCGCCGACGCCGGTCCGCAAGTCATCGTTCGATTTCCGCCATCAGGCTCTTCAGCGCGGTCATGATGTATTTCTCGACCGAGCTGCGGGAGACGCCCATCCGGGCGGCGACCTCCCCATGGGTCAGCCCGTCGAACTTGTGCAGACGGAAGGCCGTCGCGACCTGCGCCGGCAGCTTGTCGATCCCGGCCATGAGACGCTCCAGACGCTGGCGCCCGGCCACGGCCTCATCGGCGGGCGGCTCCTGCGCGATGGGTTCGGGTCCGTCGCCGCCGCCCTCCCGGCTCCAGGCGTGATCGCGCGCGACCTGCCGTCGCTGCTGCTTGGCGCGGTCCAGCATCAGGTTGGAGCCGATCCGATAGAGAAACGCCTCTGGGCTCCGCAGGTCGTCCGGCGTCTCCATCTCGCTGATCTTCAGGAACAGGTCCTGGACCACGTCCTCAGCCGTCGCGGCCGAGCCCGTCCGCAGGGTGAAAAACCGCAGCAGGTCCGCGCGCTTGCGAAGGTAGGCGGCGATCAGCGGCGGCGGATCGGCCATGTGCGAAGCGGCTCCTGGTGGCGCGGCGAAGGGTGACTGTTCGACGATCCGCCCCCGATACGCAACGGGCCCGATGATCGCAGCCCATCGGAAAAAATCGTGGGGCGCATTGAGGAGGTCCGTCCGGGGCGTCGTCTGAGGTTGCAGGGGCCGAGCCTTGGAGACCCGCGTTGACCGAGTTATCGCCGTATCAGTCCGCCACCGCACCTATTCCAATTCATCCCACGCCGCGCGTCGTCGTGGCCGAGGCCGCGCATCCGCGGCGTGAGGCGTTCGAGCAGTTCATCGAGGCGCGTTTCGACGCCGCCTACGGCGCGCGGGTGCCCGCCCACTATCCCATCCTGATGGGTCTGTCGGCCGCGGACGGAACGGTTCTCGCCGTGGCCGGCGTGCGGTTCCCGGAGGTCGAGACCCTGTTCCTCGAAACCTACCTCGACGGGCCGGTGGAACAGTTGGTCGCAGGGGCCTTCGAGCGTCCGGTGTCGCGCGAGAGCGTTGTCGAGATCGGCTCGCTGGCCGCGACGACCCCCGGCGCCTCGCTCGAACTGTTCGGCGCGCTGGCGTGCTGGCTGGCGGCGGTCTGTGGGCGGCGTTACGCGGTGGCGACGGCGCGGCCGGAGCTGACGCGACTTCTGCAGCGCGCGGGGTTCGGCATGCGGGCTCTGGGGGCGGCCGATCCGGCGCGCCTCGGCCCGGCGTCGAACGCCTGGGGCCGGTACTACGATCAGCGTCCGCAGGTGTTCGCCGGCGAGATCGGCATGTCCAGGGCGCTTCCGGAGCTGCGTCAGCGCCTGCGGGCGAAGATCACCGAGCGCGAAGTTCGCCGCCTGCGGAGGACGGCGCTGTGAGCCGCGTCCTCGACGCGATCCGCGTCCACGCCGCCGCCAAGCCGGACGCCGTCGCCCTGGCCGGCGCGCAGGCGCAGTTGAGCTGGCTGGACCTGCTGGGCGAAATCGAATCCGCAGCCATCTGGCTTGCGGCCGCCCTGCGCGGCCTGCCGCCCGAGGCCCCTGTGGCCGTCGCTCTGGACAACGGCCCGGCCTGGGTCGTCGTCGACCTGGCCCTGATCAGTCTGAACCGACCCAGCCTGCCGCTGCCGCCCTTCCTGTCGGCCGAGCAGCGGGTTCACGCCCTCACCGACGCAGGCGCCTGCCTGATGGTGAGCCCGTCCGCCACGGCCGAGACCCCCATCTCAACGGTCGTGGCGGGCGAGGCGATCTGCGCCGAGGCGCTGGGCCTGCCGGCGCGGGTTCTGCACGCTGGAACCGCCAAGATCACCTACACCTCGGGATCGACGGCGGCGCCCAAGGGCGTCTGCCTGTCGCAGGCGCAGATGGAGTCCGTGGCGGCATCCCTGGTTGAGGTGATCGGCGCGGAGTTCGCGGGACGCCACCTGGCCGTGCTGCCGCTCGGTGTTCTGCTGGAGAACGTCGCGGGCCTCTATCCCACCCTGTTGGCGGGCGGCGAATATCGGGCCTACGGCCTGGCGGACATCGGCTTCGCCAACCCATTCCGGCCCGACATCTCGCGCCTGGCCGACGCCATCTCCGACCTCGACATCACCAGCGTGATCCTGGTGCCCGAACTGCTGCGCGCACTGACAGGCTTCCTGGCGTTCACGGGCGGCCGCCTGCCCACGCTAAAGCTGGCGGCCGTGGGCGGCGCCAAGCTGTCGCCGCAGCTGATCGCCGCCGCCCGAGCCGCCGGCCTACCGGCCTATGAAGGCTATGGGCTGAGCGAATGCGCGTCCGTTGTTGCGTTGAACACGCCGTCGGCGGACCGCCCGAGCGCGGTGGGACGGGTGCTGCCGCACCTGCAACTGACCACGGCGGCCGATGGCGAGGTGCTGATCTCGCCGCGGCCCTTCCTGGGCTATGTCGGAGGGCCGCCGCACGACGGCGCGCTTCGCACGGGCGACCTCGGTGCGATCGACGCGGACGGGTTCCTGACCATCACCGGTCGCAAGTCCAACCTGATCATCACCGCCTTCGGCCGCAACGTCGCGCCCGAGTGGGTGGAGAGCGAGCTGCTGGCCCAGCCCGAGATCGCCCAGGCCGCGGTGTTCGGCGAGGCCGCTGCTGGGCTCTGCGCCCTGGTCGTCCCCTCGCGCCCCGACCTTGTGGGCGAGGCCCTTGCGGCAGCCGTCGCGCGGGCCAATGCGCGGCTGCCCGACTACGCCAAGGTCGAGCGGTGGCGCGTCGTTACGCCCTTCGACCCTTCCCGCGGCGAGCTCACCGGCAATGGACGACCGCGCCGGGCCGCCCTGCACCAGTCGCATCGCGACTTCATCGAACAACCTGCCTGAGGTGACCCAGATGTCCTTCTTCGACCGGCTCGAGCGGGAAACCGCCGTCGAGCGTCAAGCCCTCTATTCCGTGCCCCAGATCCTCGACGGCCTCGCCGGCAAGATCTCGCGGGAGACCTACGTCGCCTACCTCGCCGAGGCGTATCACCACGTCAGCCATACCGTGCCGCTGCTCAGCCTCGCGCGAGACGGCATGGACGCGGACCACGCCCGTTTCCGCGAGGCGCTGGAGGAATATGTCGCCGAAGAGACCGGCCATGAGCGCTGGATCCTCAGGGACATCGCCAATTGCGGCGGCGACGCCGACGCCGTTCGCAATGGCCGTCCAGGTGCGGCCACCGCCCGCATGGTCGACTTCGCCTACGACTACGTCGGCAAGGTCAATCCGATGGGCATGTTCGGCATGATCTTCGTGCTGGAGGGCACCAGCACGGCGCTGGCCACCTACGGCGCCTCCGCCGTCGCGACGTCCCTCAATCTCGGGCCGGAATGCTTCTCCTACCTCTCGTCACACGGGTCGCTGGACCTTGAGCACATGGCCTTCTTCGGTCGGCTGATGGCGACGGTCGAGGACCCGCGCGACCAGGACGCGATCATCCACGTGGCCAAGATGGTCTTCGGCCTGTTCGCCGAGATGTTCCGCAGCATTCCCCATCAGACGGAGCTGGCCCATGCCGTTTAGCGGACGACACATCGCCATCACCGGCGGCTCCGGCGAGATGGGCCGGCGGATCACCTCCCGCCTCGTTCGGGCGGGCGCGGCCGTCACGGTCTTCGACCGCCAGCCGCCCGAGGGGCTGCAGGCGGCCTACATGGCCTGCGACCTGTCCGATCCCGCCGGTCTACAGGCGGCGGCCGACCGGCTCGCGGGCGAATCCTTCGATACGCTCATCAACCTGGCCGGCGTGCAGTACTTCGGTCCGGTCGAGGATGAGCCGCCGGCCCAGTTGTCGCGGACGCTGACGATCAACCTGCTGGCGCCGATCCGGCTGACCCAGGCCATTCTGCCGGGCCTGAAGGCGCGCGGGGCGGGGCAGATCGTCAACGTCGGGTCGATCTTCGGCTCGATCAACTTCGCCCACTTCGCCAGCTATTCCAGCAGCAAGGCCGGCCTTCGGGCCTTCAGCCAAGCGTTGCGGCGCGAGGTGGCGGGAACCGGCGTCGACGTGACCTATGTCGCCCCCCGGGCAGTGAAGACGCCCTTCAACTCGGCGAAGGTCCTGGAGTTCGCGGCCCTCACCAAGATGGCGATGGACGATCCCGATCCGGTCGCCGACCAGATCGTCGGCGCCGTCGCCCGGCGGGCGCGCGATGTGTATCTGGGCTTTCCCGAGGCGCTCTTCGTCCGGCTGAACGCCATCGCCCCAAATCTCGTCGATCGCGCCCTCGCGTCGGATGACCGTCGCGTCGCGCAGCTCTTCGCCTGAACCAAAGGACTGACCCCCCATGCGCAATCGTTTTGCTATCGCCGCCGCCGTCGCCCTGAGCCTGATAGCTAGCGCCGCGGCCGCCGACCCCGCGGCCCTGGACGCCCGGATCGACGCCATCGCCCGCAACTGGGACCACGTGAACTACGAGGTCAAAGGTCCGGCCAAGGTCAGCCAACTAGCGGCCATCGCCGCCCAGGCGGACGCCCTGGCCAAGCAGTATCCCGGCCGCGCCGAGCCGCTCATCTGGGAGGGGATCGCCCTCAGCACCGAGGCGGGCGCCAAGGGCGGCATGGGCGCGCTGGGCTTGGCCAAGGATGCCCGGGCCACGTTGGAACGCGCGGAGAAGATCAATCCGAACGCGCTCAACGGCTCGGTCTACACCAGCCTGGGGTCGCTCTACTATCAGGTGCCTGGTTTCCCGGTCGGCTTCGGCGACAAGGACAAGGCCCGCGCCTATCTGACCAAGGCCCTGGCCGCCAATCCCAAGGGCGTCGATCCCAACTACTTCTACG
>JAIXTR010000132.1 GCA_027483845.1 Caulobacteraceae bacterium
GAGCGTCGCGTCCTTACCATAGGTCGCCTCCAGCACCGGCCGGATCTTCGGCAGGTTGCGGTCGTAGGCCTCCAGCCAGTGCAGGGCGGTGCGCTCGTAGTGCGTGCCGCTCCAGCGCCAGTCCTGCTCGACAGCGAACAGGTCGGGGAACTGCGCCATCAGGCCATGGCTGGGCATCACCCCGCCGGAGAAGAAGTACTTCCCGATCCAGTCGGCCTCGTCGTTCAGGTCGAAGCGGTACGGCGTGGTCTTGTGCGTGAACACGTGGATGAACAGCCGGCCGTCGGGCTTCAGCCAGGTCTTCACCCGCGCCAGCAGGGCGCGCCAGTTGGACATGTGCTCGAACATCTCGACCGAGACGACCCGGTCGAACGCGCCCGGCGCCTCGAAGTCGTTCATGTCGCAGGGGATGACCTCGAGATTGCCAAGGCCCCGCTCCTGCGCCCGCGCCATGATGAAGGCCTTCTGGCTGGCGGAGTTCGAGACCGATGTGATCTTCGCGTTCGGATAGGTCTTGGCCATCCAAAGGGACAGCGAGCCCCAGCCGCAACCCAGCTCCAGGATCCGCTGTCCGTCCTGGAGGTCGGCGTGCTCGGCGGTCTCGGCCAGGGCGTGCTCCTCGGCCTGGGCGATAGTGTCGGACGGGGTCCTGTAGAGGCACGACGAGTACTTCAGCTGCGGGCCCAGGCAGTTGAGGAAGAACTCCGCCGGCACCTCATAGTGCTGGGCGTTGGCCGCATCCGTGTGGACGGCGATCGGATGCTCCGCCATGTCGCGGGCGAAGGCGGCCTCCGTCCCTGGTCCGGCCTTCGAATGCTCCCGCCGCGCATTGGCCACCAGCAGATGGATGGCGGTCTTGCGGACGGTGTCGGGAAGCGGCGCGCCCTCGAAGGTGTCGATGATGGCGGACGTGAAACTCATACGGACTCAGGCTCTTTGCTTCGGGGGAGGGGGAAGAAGACGCTGACGCGCGCCTGGTAGTCCTTGAAGGCCTCGCCGCGGGACTTGAGCATGGCCGTCTCCAGGGGCGGCACGCCGGACACGTAGCGCAGCAGGCCGTACATCACCGCGGGCGCTACGAGGGTCAGCAGGCTGATGGGGCGGCCGGGATCCAGGGCCAGGACCGGGTAGGCCATCCACCCCAGCCACTGGAAGAAGTAGTTCGGGTGCCGCGACCAGGCCCACAGGCCCGTCTCGATGATCTTGCCCTTGTTGGCCGGGTCGGCGCGAAAGCGCTTCATCTGGGCGTCGGCCAGGGTTTCTCCCGCCAGTGCGCCCAGGAAAAGGACGGCGGCGAGGGCGTCACGGAGGTCCAGGGTGGGCTCGGGTCGGCTGGCGGCGGCCGCGACCGACGCCGCCAGCAGGCCGGTCGCCAGCGCCTGGGGCAGGGTCACGAACAGCATGCCGATCGGGTAGCGGTCGCCGAACTGCTCGCGGAAGCTGGCGTAGCGCACGTCCTCGGGATGGCCAGCCACCCGGGGCGCCAGGTAGAGCCCCAGGCGAAGGCCCCAGCCCAGCATGAAGGCCGCGATGACCACCCGCCGAACGATGTTGGTGTCGCCACCAGTGGCGGCGAGCGCCGCCGCGGCCAGGACCGCACCGGTGCCGAAGCTCCAGAACACGTCGGTCCAGCCGCCATTGCGGGTCTTCAGTCCGAAGGCCCAGGCCGCGACCATGACGACGGTCATGGCGGCCAGCACGCCCAGGACGATCTGCAATAGCATCATGCCCTCATACGACCATGTTCCGGGGCCGGACGCATCCGGCCCTGTGAGCCCGTCGTATCATTTGGTAATGACAGCGGGACTTTGCACGCCCGTCGGCGTGACGCACGCAGACGAGGGTGGAAACGTATGAGCGGGGGTGAGCGGCTGAACGTGGCCGTGGTCGGCAGCGGCCTTGCGGGCCTGTCCGCGGCCTGGCTGCTGTCAGAACGCCACAACGTCACTCTGTTCGAGGCCGACCACCGCCTGGGCGGCCACGCCCACACCGCCGAGGCGCCGGGCTTCAAGGGTCCTGTACCCGTGGACACCGGCTTCATCGTCTACAACGAGGGCAACTACCCCAACTTCACCGCGCTGCTGGCGCACCTGGGGGTTCCCAGCCTGAACGCCGACATGAGCCTGTCGGTGTCGCTGGACGACGGGGCGTTCGAGTATTCCAGCTTCGGCCTGGGGGGCATCTTCGCCCAGAAGCGCAATGTCCTCTCGCCGCGGTTCTGGCGGCTGTTGCTGGACATTGAGCGGTTCTTCCGCACGGCGCCCCGCGACCTCGAAGCGCTGGAAGCCAACGCGACGTCCCTGGACGCCTACCTCGCCGCCAAGGGCTATGGCGACGCCTTCCGGGACGACCACCTTCTGCCCCAGGCGGCGGCCATCTGGTCGACGCCGCTGGACCAGATCGGCGCCTATCCGGCCGCCTCGCTGATCCGCTTCTTCCAGAACCACGGCATGATGACCATCACCGGCCGGGGCCTCTGGCGCAAGGTCGAGGGTGGTTCGCGCGCCTATGTGA
>JAIXTR010000434.1 GCA_027483845.1 Caulobacteraceae bacterium
AGGCGCGACGCCTAGGCGTCGACCAGATTCCGCTCCATCGCCGCAGCCCGCATCGACTTCTGCAGCTTCTCGAACGCGCGGACTTCGATCTGGCGAACCCGCTCGCGGCTGACGCCATATTCCGACGCCAGTTCTTCCAGCGTCGTCGGGTCGTCCTTGAGGCGGCGCTCGGTCAGGATGTGGCGCTCGCGGTCCGTCAGCTCGGTCATCGCGTCCTGCAACAGGCTCATGCGCAGGTTCATTTCCTGGCTCTCGGCCACGACCGACTCCTGGGAAGGCGTCTTGTCGTCGACAAGCCAGTCCTGCCACTCGCTCTCGGAGTCAGCGCGCATCGGCGAATTCAGCGAGGCGTCGCCCCCGCTGAGGCGCCGGTTCATCGAAATGACTTCCTCGTCCAGCACGCCCAGCTTGGTGGCGATGACGCTGACCTGATCGGGGCGGAGGTCGCCTTCCTGCAGGGCGGCGATCTCGGACTTGGCTTTGCGCAGGTTGAAGAACAGCTTCTTCTGCGCCGCCGTCGTACCCATCTTCACCAGCGACCAGGACCGCAGGATGTATTCCTGGATCGAGGCGCGGATCCACCACATGGCGTAGGTCGCCAGGCGGAAGCCCTTGTCCGGGTCGAACTTTTTCACGGCCTGCATCAGGCCGACGTTGCCCTCGGAGATCACTTCCCCGATCGGAAGGCCGTAGCCGCGATAGCCCATGGCGATCTTCGCCACGAGGCGCAGGTGGCTGGTGACCATCTGGTGGGCGGCTTCGCTATCGCCATGCTCCTGCCAGCGCTTGGCCAGCATGAATTCGGTGTCTTTGGGCAGCATCGGAAACTTGCGGATTTCCGACAGGTAACGGCTCAGGCCGCCTTCCGGCGACATCACGGCGATTGCGTTCGCAGCCATGGTCTATCCCCTTATTACTCCGGGACTTCGAGCACCGCGCGCCCTGTTCCCCAAAAAGAACCGGCGCGCTTCGACCTTCGCCGCCCCCTATAGCCTTAGATAGGTATCAAGGGGGCGCGGCGGAAGGCCGCTGGGAGGCGGCCCGAATGTCCGACGTCTCTAGTTGGTCTTTCTAGGCGTCGAGCGTGGCGCCAACAAGGCGAGCTTTCTTACATCGAAGACAGGAAATCTGCGCCCGTCGCACGGCGATGACCTGTCGGAAACGTGCGGGCTCGCCCGTCCTTGGGGCTGGAAACCGCCCGACGACAGGAATGTTCCATGCCCAGCATCGTCCCATGCCTCTGGTTCGACACCGCCGCTGAAGAGGCCGCCAACTTCTATTGCGAGGTGTTCCCGAACGCGAAGGTGACCGCCGTCTCCCGGTATCCGGAGGGCATGCCGGGCGACCGTGCGGGGCAGGTGCTGACCGTCGCGTTCGAACTGGACGGAAAGCCGTTCACCGCCCTGAATGGCGGGCCAGTCTTCACGTTCTCCGAGGCGATCTCGTTCCAGATCAGTGCGCAGGATCAGGCCGAGGTGGATCGCTACTGGGACGCCCTGCTGGCCGACGGCGGCAGCGAGAGCCGGTGTGGCTGGCTCAAGGATCGTTTCGGCGTCTCGTGGCAGGTCGTGCCGGTGCAACTGGCGCAGCTGATGTCCGGTCCCGACCGGGCGGCGGCGAACCGCGTTGCGCAGGCCATGATGCAGATGGTCAAGCTCGACATCGCGGCGCTCGAGGCGGCGGCGGCGGCGGCGGGCTAGAGCTTTCCCAGCAACGCTTCCAGCCGCGCCATGTCGTCGGGCAGCGGGCTCTCGAACCGCATCGTCTCGCCGGTGATCGGGTGCACGAAGCCCAGCACGGCGGCATGCAGCGCCTGTCGGGTCAGACCCGCCGCGGCGATCGCGTCCTTCACTGGCTGCGAGGGGCTGCCCGAGCCATAGGTCGGGTCGCCGAGGCAGGGCGCGCCCTTGCTGGCCAGATGGACGCGGATCTGGTGCGTGCGGCCCGTTTCCAGGCGGCAGGCGACCCGCGCGCCGAGCGGCTTCGTGACAGGCCCGAACGTCTTCTCCACCGCATAGTGGGTGATGGCGTGCCGCCCGCCTGTCTTCACCATCGCCATCTTCTTGCGGTCGTTGGGTGAGCGACCGATGGCGCCCTCGATCGTGCCCTTGATGGGTGAGGGCGCCCCGCGCGTCAGGGCCACGTACATCCGGTCGATGTCGTGATCGGCGAACAGCGCCGACAGGCCCTGGTGGGCGGCGTCGGTCTTGGCGACCACCACCACGCCGGAGGTGTCCTTGTCGATGCGGTGCACGATGCCCGGCCGGGCGACGCCCCCAATGCCCGACAGACTGTCGCCGCAGTGATGCAGCAGCGCGTTCACCAGAGTGCCGCGCTCGCTCCCGGGGGCGGGGTGCATGGCGATGCCGGCGGGCTTGTCGATGACGATCAGGTGCGCGTCCTCGAACAGCACGCGTAGCGGAATGGCCTCCGGTTCGGGCTCGGCCGCGACGGGCGGTGGAACCTCGATCCGGTATTCGCCCGCCACCGCCTTGGCCGCGCCGTCCGTGACGACGGCGCCGTCGCGGCTCACGCGGCCCTCGGCGATCAGCGCCTGCAGCCGGGCGCGGCTCAAGGTTGGCAAGGCGGCGGCCAGGGCCTTGTCCAGGCGGCCGCCCGCCTCCAGCGTCACGACCTGGAGGGTGGACCCCTCCTCGGCGTCATCGTCGGTGTCGGGCGGCGTCGGCGTCATGGTTCCGCCGCTCTAGCACGGTGGCGCAGCCAATCCCTACTTGCCGGTCGCCTCTTCCTCATGGCCGGCGATCGAGCCGTCCTTGAAGAGATACTCGCTGAGCTGCTCATGCACCTCGGCGTCGTTGCGGCGCATCCACTCCAGCACCATGGCCGCATGCTCCAGCTCCTCGCGGGCGTTGTGCAGCAGGATCTTCTTCAGCTCAGGATCCTCGGTGTCCTCGGCCCGCTGGCGGTACCAGTCGACGGCTTCGAATTCCTCCATCAGCGAGGTGATCGCGTAGTGCATCTCCAGCGTCTTTCGGCTGAGCTTCTCGCGGGCGACATGGAGGGCTTCGCTGGACATTGGGTGTCATGCTCCTGTGGTATGGCTCGGTCATAAAAGGAAGGCATAGCGGGGGGAGTGACGACCATGAAGATCGACCGGCGGGAAGCCCTGGCCCTGCTAGGCCTTGGTGCGGCAACGCCTGCGGCGGCGCAA
>JAIXTR010000154.1 GCA_027483845.1 Caulobacteraceae bacterium
GCGCTGGTGATGAACAACATCCTGCTGGCCGCCTCGACCGCCACGGTGCTGCTGGGCACGCTCTATCCGCTGATCCGCGAAGCCATGACGGGCGAGGCGATCTCGGTGGGGCCGCCGTACTTCAATTTGACCTTCACGCCGCTGATGGTGGCGCTGCTGGTGCTGCTGCCCGCCGGACCGCTGCTGGCCTGGAAGCGCGGCGACGCCCGCGGCGTGGTCCAGCGTCTGTGGGTCGCGCTCCTGATAGCCGCCGGCTCCGGCCTGCTGGCGCTGGCGCTGGTCGCGCCGAAGAAGGTGTTCGGCATCCTGGGCGTGGCTCTGGGGGCCTGGCTGATCGCCGGGGCCTGCGCCGAGATCGTCGAGCGCACGCGCGCGTTCCGCGTTCCCGCCGCCGAGACCTGGCGTCGCCTCACAGGCCTGCCGCGCGGCGCCTGGGGGATGACCTTCGCCCATCTGGGCTTGGGCGTGTTCGTGCTGGGCGCGGTGTTCGAAACCACCTGGAAGGTCGAGGCCGCGGAGGCCCTCCCGGTGGGCGGCGGCCTGGACGTGGGCGCCTACCATGTCACCCTCGATGCGGTGAACCTGGTTGCCGGGCCCAACTACGACGCCGACCGGGGCCGGATCACCGTCACGCGGGACGGCCAGCCGATCTGCACGATCGCGCCGGAGCGTCGCACCTACACGACGGGAGGTCAGACGACGTCCGAGGTTGGGCTCTGCTACCGCGGCGCCTCGCACATCTACATCGTGCTGGGTGAGCGTCGGGACGGGGGAACCTATCTGGTGCGCGCCTACTGGAACCCCTGGGCCAGCCTGATCTTCCTCGGGCCCGTGATCATGGCGCTAGGCGGCCTCATTTCGCTCTCCGACCGGCGATTGCGCCTGGGCGTTGGTCGGCGTCGGGAGTCGGCGGCGTGAGGGGACGGCTTGTCCTGGCGGCCCTGGCTGGCGTGGCCTGCATCGCGGCGGCGTCCGATCCGGCCGAGCGGCTGCCGGACCCGGCGCAGGAGGCGCAGGCGCGCGAGATCTTCCGCGATGTCCGCTGTCTTGTCTGTCAGAACGAGTCGATCGACGACAGCGAGGCCGAGCTGGCCCACGACCTGCGCCAGATCGTCCGCGAGCAGGTGAAGGCCGGCAAGAGCGCCCCCGAGGTCAAGCGCTTCCTCACCGATCGCTATGGCGAGTTCGTGCTGCTGACCCCGCGCTTCTCGGTCGGAAATCTCGTGCTTTGGGCGGCCCCGTTCCTGGTCGTGATCGCCGGCGTCGCCCTGCTGTGGGGACGGATGCGGAACCGCACGGCCGACGTGGAATTGACCCCTGCGGAATCCGAGCGGCTTCGTCGGTTGGCCGATGGCGAACCATCGGGCCACGATCCCGCCTAAGATTGGACGTGAAGCCGCGCCTAGGGTGACATAAGCGTAAGTTGAAGGTGCGTTGCGGTTCGGTGCATGCCACCTAGATTGTTTGGGCGCGTCCTCCTCAATGGACAGCGCGCAGGGAAACGAAGGCTGATGACTTCCAAGAAGACCGGTTACCTCCTGGGCGCCGTCGCCGGCGCCGGTGTCATGGCCGCGGCGGTCGCGGGCGCGGGCATGCAGCTTCCAAGCGCGCATGCGCAGCTCCCCAACGGCGGGCTGATCAAGGCTTCGACGACGCCGATCTTCGCGCCGCCGCCCGGCGCGCCGATGTCCTTCGCCGACATCTTCGACCGCGTCTCGCCCGCCGTGGTGTCGATCAATGTGACCAGCCGTGTCGATACCTCCGCGCTCCGACAGATCCCCGGCCTGCCCTTCGCCCTGCCTGGTCCGCGCGGCGGTGGTGGCGGTGACGATGGCGACGACGGTCCCGGCGCCGGCGATCAAGGCGGCCGCACCGAGCGCGGCCAGCCGCGCCTGCCGACGCAGCAGTCGTCCGGCTCCGGCTTCTTCATCTCGGCCGATGGCTACATCGTGACCAACAACCACGTGGTCGAGAACGCCGAGACCATCAAGGTCGTCCTGAAGGACGAGACCGAGCTCGACGCCGAGGTGGTGGGCCGCGACGAGGCCACCGACCTGGCCGTGATCAAGGTGAAGGGGCGCGGCGGTCCGTTCCCGTTCGTGAACTTCGAAAACGCCGGCAAGCCGCGCGTCGGCGACTGGGTCATCACGGTCGGCAACCCCTTCGGCCTCGGCGGCACCGCGACGGCCGGCATCGTCTCGGCCTATGGCCGCGACATCGGTGAGACCTTCGTCGACTACATCCAGATCGACGCCCCCATCAATCGGGGCAACTCCGGCGGTCCGACCTTCGACGTCTACGGTCGCGTCATCGGCGTGAACACGGCGATCTTCTCGCCGTCAGGCGGTTCGGTCGGCATCGGCTTCGCCATTCCTTCCGATGTGGCCGAGACGGTCACCAAGCAGCTGATCAGCGGCGGCAAGATCGAGCGCGGCTACATCGGCGCGACGATCCAGAACTTCACCGCCGAGATGGCCGAGGCCCAGGGCCTGGAAGGCCAGAAGGGCGCGATCGTCGCCGACCTCTCCGCGGGCGGCCCCTCGCAGCGCGCTGGCGTGCAGGTGGGCGACGTCGTGGTGTCGGTGAACGGCGCGACCGTGAAGAGCTCCTCTGACCTGACCCGTCAGGTGGCCCGCGTCCGCGCTGGTGAGAACCTGCGCCTGGAAGTGATCCGCGACGGCAAGAAGCGCTTCGTGGACGTCCGGTCCGGCGTCCGCCCCTCCGAGAAGGAGCTCGCGGCCAACGACAACTCCGGCGCTGGCGCTGGTGGTCGTCCGGCCCCGGGCGCCGGTGCGGTGGCCCGCGCACCGGTGCTGGGCATGTCGCTGAGCCCGCTGGACGACGCCGCCCGCAACCGGCTGAGCCTGCCGGCTGAGGTGCGTGGCGCGCTGGTGGACAACGTCGACCAGACCTCCGACGCCGGGACCAAGGGTCTGCGCCGCGGTGACGTGATCACCCTGGTCAACGGCCGCCCCGTCGCGGCTCCGGCGGACTTCGCCGCGGTCGTCGACGCCGCGAAGAAGGCCGGGCGGACCAGCGTGCTGGTCGGCGTCTACCGCAACGGGCGGACCGCCTTCCTGCCGATCAAGGTTTCGGGCTAGGTTCCCGACCTGAGGGGGATGGGAATCACATGCGGATCCTGATCGTCGAGGACGACCTCGAGGCGGCCGAAGCCATGGCGCGCGGCCTCACCGAGGCCGGCCACGCCTGTACGCGCGGCGCCGACGGCGAAGAGGGGCTGCTCGCCGCCCGCGATGGCGAGTTCGACGTTATGATCGTCGACCGCATGATGCCCAAGATGAACGGCGTCCAGCTGGTCGAGACGCTCCGGCGGGAAGGGGATCGTACGCCGGTCCTGTTCCTGTCGGCCCTGGGCGAAGTGGGCGACCGGGTCGATGGCCTGCAAGCCGGTGCGGACGACTATCTGGTCAAGCCCTACGCCTTCGCCGAGCTGATCGCCCGGATCGAGGCCCTGGCCCGCCGGCGTGAAACCGGCTCGGTGCAGACGCTGCTCAAGGTCGGCGAGTTGGAGATGGACCTGATCGCCCGGACGGTTCACCGCTCCGGCAAGGACATCGACCTCCAGCCTCGCGAGTTCCAGCTGCTGGAATTCATGATGCGCCACGCCGGTCAGTCGGTGACCCGCACCATGCTGCTGGAGAAGGTCTGGCACTACCACTTCGACCCGCAGACCAACGTCATCGACGTGCATATCTCGCGGCTGCGCTCCAAGATCGACAAGGGCTTCGACCGGCCGATGCTGCAGACCGTGCGCGGCGCGGGCTACCGGCTCGACGCGTAAAGGCCCTGAGCAATCGGCGGTCCGCCGCCGATCGCTCAGACTCTCACTCTAGGAATAGGCTATTCGTCGTGCAGAGCCTGATCCAACCTAAGCGACGAATAGCCTAGGCCATGGCGGTCAAGCTGCCGCGCATATTCCGGACGACCCCGTTCCGGCTGACGCTGCTGTTCCTGGCGCTGTTCGCCAGCGCGGCCTCGGCGTTCCTGGCCTACATCTATGTGGCGACCGCCGGCGAGGCCACGCGGCGGACGGATCAGGAGATCCGGCGCGAGATGCGCAGCCTGGTCGACGTCTACGACCGCGCCGGCATCGACGCGGTCAACCAGTCGCTGATCCAGCGCGCCGCCAGCGAGAAGCCGTTCCTCTATCTGCTGCTGACCAAGGACAACCGACGGATCTCCGGGTCCATCGAGGAGAGCCCGATCGAGGACTTCTCGGGTCAGCCCGCCTGGGCCACGTTCCAGGTCACCGATGTCGATCCCGAGGGGCGGGAGGTGAAGCACCCGGCCCGTGGCCTGCAGCAGAAACTTGGCGGCGGGGAGATCCTGTTCGTCGGGGCGGACGCGGGCGAGGACGAGGCCTATGTGGCGCGGGTCGTTCGCGCGCTGTGGGCGTCGGGCGCGCTGGTCGTGCTGCTGGGTCTGGCCGGTGGCGTGCTGGTCAGCCGCAACGTCTCGCGCACCATGGTCGACCTGATCAGCGTCGTGGAGCGGGTGCGCAACGGCGAGCAGGGCGTCCGCGCCCGGGTCCGGGGCGCCCGTGACGAGTTCGACGAACTGGCGCAGGGCGTCAACGACATGCTGGACCGCCTGGAGCGCTCCATGCAGGGGCACAAGCACGCCGGCGACGCCATCGCCCACGACCTGCGCTCGCCCCTGACGCGGCTCAGGGCCCGGCTCGAAACGGCCTACATCGCGGTCGAGGCGGGCAAGGGCAACGCCGAGGACGCCCTGGCGCAGGCGCTCGAGGACACCGACGGGGTGCTGAAGACTTTCGGCGCGGTGCTGTCCATCGCCCGGCTGCAGGCGGCGGGTCAGGCGCCCAATCCCACCCTGTTCGATCCCGCCGAGTTGGCGGCGGACATCTCCGAACTCTACGAGCCCTTCTGCGAAGAGAAGGACATCGAGTACGCGGCCGAGACGGCTAAGGACCTGACGATCCGCGGCAACCGCGAGTTCCTGGCCCAGGCCCTGGCCAATCTGCTCGACAACGCCGTGAAGTACACCCCGGCCGGCGGTGCGATCATGCTGCGGGTCCGTCGACGCTCGTCGGGCGAGGTGGAGTTTTCCGTCACCGACACCGGACCCGGCGTTCCCGACGAAGACCGGGAACGGGTCATCCAGCGTTTCGTCCGCCTCGAGAACAGCCGCAACGAGCCCGGCGCGGGCCTGGGTCTCTCGCTGGTGGCGGCGGTGGCCGAGGCGCATGGCGGGCGGCTGGAACTGTCCGAGGGGCCCGGCAAGGTCGGCGACATGGGGCCGGGGCTGCGCGTGGCGTTCATCCTGCCGCGGGCCTAAACTGCCGGAATGCAGGCCGCCAGCGAACCTCGTCACCCCCTGGCCACGCGGCTGCAGCCCTGTGGTCCCGTTCTCGACGCCAAGGCCGCCGAGCGCCTGCGCGGTCTCGTCGCGGAGCGTGTCTGGACCCCCGAGCTGGACCAGGCCTGGCGGGCCTTGGCGCCGGTGTTCGGCGCCTCGCCCTATCTGTCCGGCTTGGCCCGGCGCCGCCCCGAGCGGTTGGCGGCGCTGCTCGCGGACGACCCGGCGGCGCGGCTGGACGACATCCTCGCGCGCACCGCGGCCGTGGCCGAGACCCTCCCGGATGTGGCCGCCGGGGCGCTCCGGGGCCTGAAGCA
>JAIXTR010000113.1 GCA_027483845.1 Caulobacteraceae bacterium
AGACGCGCCGGCACGGCGGCCGAGGCGTCCTGCACCCACCAGCGCCCGTCGCTGAACCCGGGCCAGGTCGACACCTCGCCCTTCAAGCCGACGCGCAGGCTGCCGCCCGGCAGCGGCTGGGCCTCCAGCTCGGTCGCGAGGTCCCCGACGTCGCCCTGCACGGTTAGGTCGGTGGCCGGCTCCGCGCCGATCTGGGCGGCGATGGCGGTGGCCGCGTCCTCGCCATAGGCCGAGCGCCAGCGCGCCTGCAGCCACGTGGGGGCCATCAACGCGGGATCATTCAGATCCGGTGGCTCGCGGTCGAGCCCGCGCAGAACGGCGTTGACCAGACCCTTGAACGGCTGGCCGCCCTTCTGCGCGGCCGCCAGGTCGACGGTCGCGCCCACGGCGGCGTGCGCCGGGGTCTTCAGCACCAGCAACTGGGCCGCGCCCAGGCGCAGGACATGGACGATATTCTCCGGCGGCGGCTTCTTCAGCCGCGCCTGCAGGGCGGTGTCGATCGGACCCAGCCAGCGCAGCGTCGCCATCACCAGGGCGCGGGCGAACGCCCGATCGCGGGGCGGCAGGGCCGACAGCGCCGGATGGTTCAGCCCCTCGTCCAGCCCGGCGCGCCGCGACAGGGCGGCGGTCAGCAGATCGAGGGCGGCGGCGCGGGCGGGCAGGCCGCGAATGTCGTGGGTTTCGGGTTCGTTGGCGTTCACGGCGGGCGGCTTGGCCTCTTGGGCGCGGCGGCGCAAGGGCTTAGATGTAGGGCATGAGCGATCTCCCGCCGAACGCCGCCCCCGGCAAAGACCTCTCGCCCGCCGCGCGCCGCGCGCTGGAAGAGGCCGCCCAACGTCAGGCCGCCGACGCCGACGCCACCGCCCGCGCCGCAGAACTGGGGGGTCCCAAGGGCCCGGAACCCACACGCTTCGGCGACTGGGAGCGCAAAGGCATCGCCGTCGACTTCTAGAGTTGCGCCCGCGATGGGGAAGGCGGCTTAGACCCCCGCCATCTCCGCCGCCACCCGCCGGGCCGCCGCCTGCGGATCGTTGGCCGCGGTGATCGGCCGGCCGCAGACGATGTGGCTGGCGCCAGCCCTGAGCGCGTCAGCAGGAGTCGCGGCGCGGGCCTGATCGTTCTTGGCGGACCAGTCGGGCCGCACGCCGGGCGTCACCACCAGGAAGTCCTTTCCGCCCAGCGCGCGGGCCAGGGCCGCTTCCTGCGGGCTTGCGACCACGCCGTCGCAGCCGGCGGCGATCGCCTGATGGATCCGCCGCTCCACCAACGCCCGCGCGGTCTCGTGATAGCCCATGTCCTCCAGGTCGTGATCGGTCAGGCTGGTCAGCACCGTCACCGCCAGGATCTTCAGGCTCGACTTGCCCTTGCCGCGAACGGCCGCGGCCATCACCTGCGGCTCGCCGTGCACGGTCAGGAAATCGCAGCCCGAGCCGGCCAGGACTGCGGCGGATCGCTGCACCGTGGTGCCAATGTCATGCAGCTTCCAGTCCAGGAACAGCTGCTTGCCGGACGCCTTCAGTTCGCGGGCCAGGGTCATGCCCTCCCCGCCGGCGAACAGCTCCAACCCGATCTTGTAGAAGGCGGCGGCGTCGCCCAGCGTCTCCACCATCGCCCGCGCCTCGTCCACGGTCGGGAGGTCGAGCGGGATGATCAGGCGGGGGTCGGCCTTGACGGGCGTTTGCGCAAGCGCGGCTTCGGCGGCCATGGATTTTGGCTCCGGCTAGCGGCGGGGTGGTCCGCCGTCATCGATTTGGGCTAAGACCCGGACATGAGCCAGGCCGAGTTCGCGGTCAACTTCTTCGTGGCGCTCTTCGCGCTCTTGGATCCGGTGGGCAACGTCCCGCTGTTCGCCGCGGCCACCGCCGGGGCGAAGTCGCGCGATCGCGCCTGGATCGCGCTTTACATCTCGCTCTTCGTCCTGGGCTTCCTGACGTTCTTCTACTTCACCGGCCTGAGCCTGCTGGAGTTCTTCGGAATCTCGCTGCCGGCCTTCCGTATCGCCGGCGGCATCATCCTGTTCCTGCTTGGGCTCGAAATGGCCCGCGACGACTTCACCGCCACCTACGCCGAGGCCGCGGAAGCACCCGTCGCGTCGGGCCGCGCGTTCGTCCGCAAGCGCTTCGAGCGGATGATCGTGCCCTTCGCCATGCCGCTGCTGATCGGGCCCGGCGCGATCTCCAGCGTGGTGATCTACGCCAGCCAGGCGCGCCAGTTCGGCCTGCAGGGGGCGTTCATCGGCGTCGGCGTCATCGGCGCCGTGGCCCTGGCCACCCTGCTGTCGTTCCTGGCGACGCCGATCATCACCAAGATTCTGGGCCGCATCGGCCTGACGATCGTGGTCCGGGTGCTGGGCCTGATCCTCTGCGCACTGGCGATCCAGTTCATCCTGGCGGGGTTCGCCGACAGCACCACCGGCTTCATCCGTCCCGGCGTCGCCAAGCCCTACGGGCACTAGAGCTTTCGGAAGCGCCCGCCCTGGCTGGCCATCAAGGCCAGGATCCAGTCGTCGGGGACCGCCTTGGCGATCGCCGCGATGGCCTTGTTGGGCGCGCCGGGGACGCACACCGGGCGATTGGCCTCCACCGCCTCATAGCCGGCGGCCGCGACCTCGTCGGCGCCCATCCAGAGCCAGTCGGGCGTCGAGCTGCTGGCCAGCTCCCGCGTCCCGTTGGCGTCGTGGAACTCCGAGTAGGTGAAGCCCGGGCAGAGCGCCGAGACGTGGACCCCCTCGGCGGCGACCTCCAGGTGCAGGCTCTGCGAGAACCGCACCATGAACGCCTTCGACGCCGCGTACAGCGTATGGCCGGCCGCCGCGGGGACCAGGCCGGCCAGCGACGCCACATTCACGATCCGACCGAACCCCCGCTGGCGCATGCCGCCCAGAACCCGATGCGCCAGTTCGCAGGGGGCGGTGGTCATGACCTGGATGAAAGCGGCCTGCTCGCGCCACAGGGTGTCGCCATAGCCGCCCGGCAATCCGTAACCCGCGTTGTTGATCAGGCAGTCCACACTGCGACCGTGGGCCGTCAGATGGTCCAGGATCGCGCCCGGCGCGTTTGGCTCGGCGAGATCGGCGGCGACGGTCAGGGTCTGGACGCCGTAGCGAAGGCGCACCTCGTCGGCCAAGGCGTCCAGGCGCTCGACCCGCCGGGCGGTCAAGGCAAGGTCATAGCCGTGACTGGCTAGAATCCGGGCGAAGGCCGCCCCGATCCCGGCTGAAGCCCCCGTCACCAACGCCAGCTTTCGATCCATTTGCCGCCCCCTGCCCCACTGCTCCGAAACTAGGCCGCACATTTCGCCGTTCAAGGTACAAGCTCGTCCGTGATTTCCCCCGACCCGCGTCATGCGATTGTATGGCGTTCGGATTGGGTGTATCGCGCCCGCCGCGACGGCATTGGGCCGGCCATGGGAGCCTCGTTAGGGTTTCCCGGAGATATTGGATGGCTGATCAGGCCGTCGACGCTCAGAAGGCGTCCGAAGACCCGTCGCATTCCCCCCACAAGGAAGGATTCTGGGCGCTGGCGCTCGGATCCATCGGCGTGGTGTTCGGGGATATCGGGACGAGTCCGCTCTACGCCATGCGCGAGGCCCTGGGGCACAGCCGGGGCGGGGGCGGCGGCGAGACGGCCGTGCTGGGGGTGGTCTCGCTGATCACCTGGGCGCTGATCCTCATCGTCACCATCAAGTACGTCGTCTTCCTCATGCGGGCCGACAACAAGGGCGAGGGTGGCACCCTGGCGCTGATGGCCCTGGCGCAACGGGTCAGCCCCGGCGGCCGCTCGCGGATCATCTTCTTCCTGGGCGTGCTGGGCGCGGCGCTGTTCTACGGCGATGGGATCATCACGCCCGCTGTGTCGGTGATGAGCGCCGTCGAAGGCCTCAAGCTGGCGCCCGGCGTCGGCGCGCGCCTCGACCAGGGCATGGTCCAGGCCATCTCGGCGGGCATCCTGATCGGGCTGTTCGTAGTCCAGTCCCGCGGGACGGCCATGGTGGCCAAGTTCTTCGGGCCGGTCACCCTGCTGTGGTTCCTCACCCTGGCCGGGCTGGGCCTCTATCACATCGCCGACGACATCTCGATCCTGCGCGCCCTGTCGCCGCACTACGGCGTCATCTTCCTGATCGATAACGGATTTCTGGGCTTCGTGATCCTGGGCAGCGTGTTCCTTGCGGTCACCGGGGCCGAGGCGCTGTACGCCGACATGGGCCACTTCGGGAAGAAGCCGATCCAGGCGGCCTGGCTGATCATCTG
>JAIXTR010000079.1 GCA_027483845.1 Caulobacteraceae bacterium
GCGCCCGACCTAGTCCACGGGTCCGAACCCGCCGCCCCCAGGGGTCTGGATCTCGATCACGTCGCCAAGCGCTACCGTAACGGAGAAGCAGCCAGGAAGTTCACTAACCGCCCCCGACGCCGCGATCAAACGTTGCCGGCCGGGCGATCCCGGCCGCCCGCCCGCCACGCCCTGCGGCGCGTTAAGCCGTCGTGACGAGAGCAGGGCGGCTTCCATGGGGGCGAGGAAGCGAATGCGGCGCACGGCCCCGTCGCCGCCCCGGCGTGCGCCGGCGCCGCCAGAGTCCGCACGGACACCGAAGGTCTCGACCCGCACCGGGAAGCGGCGCTCCAGGATCTCGGGGTCGGTCAGGCGGGAGTTGGTCATGTGGGTGTGGATGGCGCTGGCGCCGTCTGCGGTCGCCGTCGCGCCCGCGCCGCCGCAGATTGTCTCGTAGTACTGCCGGTCGGCGTCACCGAAGGTGAAGTTGTTCATCGAGCCCTGGCTGTTGGCCATGACGCCCAGCGCTGCGTAGAGGGCGTCGACCACGTGTTGACTGGTTTCCACATTGCCCGCCACGACCGCGGCCGGCGGATGCGGGGCCAGCATCGACCCGACGCGCGTGCGGATCTTCAGCGGCTTCAGGCAGCCGGCGTTGAGCGGGATATCGTCGTCCACCATGGTCCGGAAGACATAGAGCGCCGCGGCGTCGACGATGGCCGACGGGGCGTTGAAGTTGGAATCGAGCTGGTCGGCCGAGCCGGTGAAGTCCAGCACGGCCTCGCGCGCGGCGGTGTCGACAGTGGTGCGGACCACGATCTCGCCGCCCCCGTCCATCGGCGCCCTAGCGACGCCGTCCGAGAGGCGGCCGATCGCGCGGCGGACGGCCTCGGCGGCGTTGTCCTGCACAAAGCCCATGTAGCGCGCGACCGCATCGGCCCCGTAGGCGCGGATCATGTCGGTGACCGCCGCAGCTCCGGCCTGGCATGACGCGACCTGGGCCTTCAGGTCGGCGAGGTTGCGGGCAGGGGCCCGCGCCGGCCAGGGACCCGCGGCCAGGGCGGCGCGGACATCGTCATCCAGGAACCGGCCGTCGCGCATGATCGGCAGGGCGTCGAGCATCACGCCCTCCTCCTGGATCGTGCGCGAGAAGGGCGGCATGGAGCCCGGCTGGATGCCGCCGACGTCGGCGTGGTGGCCGCGCGCGGCCACATAGAAGCTGGCGTCCTGGGCCGCGTCGCTCAGGAACACCGGCATGACGACCGTGATGTCCGGCAGGTGCGTGCCGCCGGCGTAGGGGTTGTTCAGGGCGAAGGCCTGGCCGGGTCTCAGGTCCGGGTGGCGATCGCGGACGGCCCGCACGCTGGCGCCCATCGAGCCCAGGTGCACCGGCATGTGCGGCGCGTTCGCCACCAGGCCTCCGTCGGCGTCGAACAAGGCGCAGGAGAAATCCAGGCGCTCCTTGATGTTCACCGAATGGGCCGTGCGCTCCAGGGCGGCCCCCATCGCCTCGGCGACGCCCATGAAGCGGCGATTGAACAGTTCCAGCGTGACCGGGTCGGGCCTGTCGAGGGCGATGGCCGGGCGCGACGCCGCGGCGGTCCGGGCCAGTCGGATAAGGCCGTCCGCCTCGGCCGTCGCACGCCAGCCTGGGAGCACGGCGATCTGGGTGTCGGCGCGGACGACCAGCGCCGGGCCGTCAACGGCCGTGAGCGTGGCGGCCAACACGACCCGGGCCTCGCGCCATGCGCCGAGCGTGAACATCCTTACCGTCTCGCCACCCGGGCTGGCAGAGGTCTCATCCAGGCGCGCGCCGCCATTCGACAGCGACAGGTCGTCGGACATCGCCTCGACCTCGACGGCGGCGATCAGGATCGGTCGGTCGGGCTCGATGAAGCCAAAGAGACGTTGATGCGCCGCCTCGAACACCGACCGGGCCGTAGCGGCGTCCGACATCGGCGCGGCCAGTTCGGCGTCGGCGCCGTCGTAGCGGAGCCGCAGGCTTCGCCGAAGGTCAGAGGTCTCAGCGCCCTGCGCGGCCATGTCGGCCCGGACCTGTTGCTCGAGCGTGTGCAAGGCGGCTTGAGCGGCCTGAAGTCCCGTGGCCAGTGGCGCATCGACGCCGGCCTGTCGTAACGCGGTCACCTGCGCCTGGCCGATCCCCCACGCGGAGAGGACGCTGCCGTACCGGGGGCAGAGCACCTGTTCCACGCCCAGGGACTCCGCCATCTGGCAGGCCGCCTGGCCGGCCGCGCCGCCGAAGGCCACAAGGTCGTGCTCGCGCGGGTCGAAGCCGCGCTCGGTGGAGATTCGGCGGACGGCCTGCGCCATCTGCTCGACGGCCACCGCGACGAAGCCTTCGGCGGCCGCCTCCACGCTGGACGCGCCCATCGCCTGGGCGAGAGGCTCCAGGCGCGTGCGGCTAGCGGCCGGATCGAGGGGGCTGTCGCCGTTGGGACCGAAGACCGCCGGGAAGAACCGCGGATCGAGCCGGCCCAGGACGAGGTTGGCGTCGGTGACGGTCGCGGGACCGCCGCGTCCGTAGCAGGCCGGACCCGGCGCGGCGCCCGCGCTGGCCGGACCGGCCCGGGCGCGCATGCCATCGAAGGTTAGAATCGAGCCGCCGCCCGCCGCCACGGTCTCCACGTCCAGCATGGGACTGCGCAGCTTCACACCGGCGACGTTGGCCGTATCCCTGCGCTCCAGAACGCCCGCGAAGCGGCACACATCGGTCGATGTCCCGCCCATGTCGAAGCCCAGCGCCGCCGCCGCGCCGGCCGACGTCGCCGTGCGGGCCACGCCCACGGCTCCGCCCGCGGGCCCGGACATCACCGCGTCGCGCCCCCGGAACGCCTCGGCGCGCACCAGCCCGCCCGCCGACGTCATGAAATAGAGCGGTGCGCCATCGACCGCCTGAGCGACCTGGCGGACGTAGGCCTGCAGAACCGGCGTCAGGTAAGCGTCGGCGACGGTGGTCTCGGCCCGGGGGATGAAGCGGGGGAGGGGTGAGACCTCGGAACTCAGCGCCACGAAGTCGAAGCCCGCCGCCCGGGCGATCGCGCCCGCCGCTTGCTCATGGGTCGGGTTCAGGTCGGCGTGCAGGAAGGCGATGGCGACAGAGGTGAAGCCTTCGGCGACGGCGGCGGTCAAGGCGGCCTGCAGGGCCGCCCCATCCAGCGGTGTGATGATCGTTCCGTCGGCGGCCAGCCGCTCCGACGCTTCCACGACGCCGGCATAGAGCGGCGCGGGCTTTTCGATCTCGAGCGCGAAGAGATCGGGACGCGCCTGGTCGCCGATCCGCAGCGCGTCGGCGAAGCCGCCGGTGGTCACGAACAGCGTGCGCGCGCCGCGCCGCTCCAGCAGGGCGTTCGTGGCGACGGTCGTCCCCATCTTGATCGCCTCGACCCGGCTCGCGGGAAATGGCGCATCGGGCGCGACGCCCAGGATCCGGCGCATCGCTTCGACGGCGGCGTCTGCATAGGATGGCGAGGCCGACAGCAGCTTGGCGGAGACCTCGACGCCATCGCTCCAACGGCCGATCACATCCGTGAACGTGCCGCCACGATCGATCCAGAAGGCGCACCGCCGGTCCAAGCCTCAATTCCTCCGCCAGATCGTGGCCGGGCCTCGGACAGCGCCGGCGCCGGCTGTGGCTTCATCTACACAGCCTTTGCGCGTTCGACAGCCTTGATGACGGTGTCGGGGACGTCGGGCTCAGGGGCGGACGAGAAGTCCGAACGCGAGCAGGTCGCAGGTCTCGTCGGCGATCTGCGTGGCCGACAGCGGGTAGGTCTCGGGGAGCCACTTGGGCAGCCACAGGAAGGTCCCCGCCGCCATCTCGCTGACCAGGGTCGCATCGCAGGGTCGGCACGACCCATCGGCGATCCCAAGGCGAATATTGCGCGCCGAGGTCACGCGCAGTCGGTTGCCGGCCCGAACGAGGCGTTCGCGTTCCAGTTGGTCCAGGGCCATCCGCCCCGGTTGCGGCATCAGCGGTGACACGGGCCCCGCCTGCGCCTGCATGTTGAGGTGCGTTGTGATGATCGCCTTGTCGAAGCCCGTGGCGCCCGCCTCCGTCGCCGTGGTCATGAACAGGTCGTAGAGCTCGAAGGCGCGACGGTAGCAGCGGGTGACCAGGTCGGCCTTGTCGTCGAAGTAGTGGTAGACCGCGCCCTTCGTGGCCCCAACGCTGGCCGCCACCTCGTCCAGGGACGCCCCATCGATCCCGCGCCGGTTGAACAGGCGCGACGCGGCGGCGATCAGCTGGTCGATCTTTACTTCGTTGGTCTGGCGCCGGTCGAAGGCGTTGAAGGCCCGGGACGTCAGGTGGGTCACGTCGATGTCGCAGAGCGGCGGCGGGCGCGGGCCGCTTGCAAAGCCGTGCAGCACGAGGTCCACGATCGCCGCCGCCGCACGCCGCCGCATCGCGCGGCTGTCTGTCCGCCCCATCCAGCCGGCGGAGAGCTGCGCCCACGCGATCATGCCGATCAGCGACTGGGCGGCGATCTGGGTGTTGCAGGCGCGGAAGCGCCCCGTCGCAACGCCGTCGGCGATCACGGCCTCGACGGCCGCGACATTCCGCGCCTGTTGCTCGCGGATCACCGCCTGCTGGGCCGGGGGTAGGAAATCGATGTCGCTGAGCACGGCCTGGGGCGGGCGGTCGAAATCAAGCTGCCGGTCGACCAGGGTTGCAAGCCGTTCGCCGGGGTCGCCCCCGGTGTCTTCGGCGGCGACCAGATCGTCTGTGAAGGCCTCACAAGACCGCTCATAGCAGCGGAAGACCAGATCGGTCCGGTCGGACACGTAGTAGTACAGCGTATTCCGAGACAGCCCGACGCGCTCGGCGATGTCGTTGATCACGATCGCCCCGGCGCCCACCGCGTTGATCTCCCGCGCCGCTTCCGCCAGCAGCCGCTCGCGCTTCGCCATCCGCTTCTGCGTCGGGGACTCCCGCCTGTCTTCCAACCCTGCGCTCCGCTGCCCGCAAGATGCTTCATAGCGCTGGCGCCCGTCTGCCGCCAATCCTTCGGCAACCTGGCGCGCCAAGATACTCCCGTGTCGAAAAACTTGACAGCCACATTGGTCGTCGCGTTATGAATGCAAACTCAAGTGTCGAAAAAAGCCGGATCACCGGCTGAGACGGGTTCAGGGA
>JAIXTR010000347.1 GCA_027483845.1 Caulobacteraceae bacterium
CGATGGACAGCGTCTGGAGCAACTACAAGAACCTCTTCTCGACCGAGTTCTCCTACTACAACTACTCGTACGACCTGCTCGACGCGGCGGCTTACTACGCGCTGTTCGACCGGCTGATGGCCTATTGGGCGCGCGAGTTTCCGGGGCGGGTGCTGGAGGTCAGCTACGAAGGCGTGGTCGAGGACCAGGAGGCCTGGACGCGCCGGCTGCTGGCCCACTGCGACCTGCCCTGGGACGACGCCTGCCTGCGTTTCCACGAGAACACCGCAGCGGTTTCCACCCCCAGCGCCACCCAGGTCCGTCGCCCACTCTATCGCGACGCCATGGCCCGGTGGCGGTCCTACGAAGCCGAGCTCGAGCCGGTGCGGCGGTACTTCGAGGCGGCGGGGATCGCGGTGGGGTAGGGGTGACCCTTATCTCCCGCCCCTGGCGGGGGAGGTAAAGGTCTTGTTCGGGTGCTGCGGCCGATAACCCGCTTTCGATCCTGAGCGGCCGTCACGCCCACTTCCTCTCCCCACTCTTCGCTACGCTCGGGGGGAGAGGAGGCGCACGTCGGCGTCCGCGCCCCACCCCTTGGCGACGTTCAAACGGTCTGCTCTAGGCGCTCACCCACCTCCTGCACCCTCCAACGGAAAAGGGGCGCTCCTGGCGGAGCGCCCCCTGTCGTCGCGCGGGTGATCGGGATCAGTACTTGTAGCGGAACTCCAGGCCCACGGAGCGGGGGCGCAGGACGCCGTAGGCGTAGTAGCGCTTGGTGACGCCATCCACCTTGCCGATGGTCGAGAAGTCGTTGGCGACGGAGATGATGGCGTATTCGTTGAAGATGTTGTCGGCGAAGAGGGAGATGTCCCAGTTGTCCTTGGACACGCCCACCGAGGCCTTGTTCAGCCAGTAGTCAGGGATCACCTCGCCGCTGCCGCGCAGGCCGATCTTGGAGTAGATCTCGCCGGTGTAGATCACCGACCAGCTGGCGTTGAGGTCCATGCCGTTTTCCAGCGGCCGCTTGTAGTTCACGGCCGCGGCGCCGGCGTGCTTGGGCGTGCCGGGCAGGCGGTCGCCGTCGAAGACGTCGAACTTGCCATCGACGACCTTGGGCGCGTTCGAGCTCAGCTTCACGTCGTTGTAGGCGTAGTTGCCGGAGACGGTGATGCTCTCGTTGACCCGGCCGTTGAAGGCGAATTCGAAACCCTGCGAGCGCGCCTTGGCGGCGTTGGCGGTGATGCCGACCGCGCCGTTGACGGTGCGGCTGGAGACCTGAACGTCCTTCCAGTCGATGTGGTAGATCGAGCCGGTCAGCGACAGCCGGCCGTCGAGGACGCGGGCGCGGACGCCCAGTTCCTTGTTGAGCGTCTTGTCGGGGCCATAGACCAGCTCGTTCGGCAGGGCGCAGACGTTCTGGCCCGCAGGCAGGGGCTGCGGGCAGGGGGCGACGCGGTTCACGCCGCCGATGCGGTAGCCATTGCTGACCGTGGCATAGACCAGCAGGTCGTCGCTGAACTTGTACGAGGTGTTGGCCTTGTAGACGACGCCGTCATCGGACGTGTCACCGCTGCGGACCCGGTAGTTGATCGCCGGATAGACGGTGCGGATCAGCGGGGTGGCGGTGCCGCCGGTGATACGCGCGGCGTATTCGAAGTAGCGGGCGCCGCCGGTGATCTGCCAGGCGTCGCTGAACTTGTAAGTCACCTCGCCGAACGCGGCCTTTTCCTCGGTGGTCGAGGAGGTGAACGAGGCGTACTCGATCGCGTCGGGGCGGAACTTGCCGAGGAACTGCGGCAGGCCCGGCACGATTTCGAACGAGAAGGTCTCGGCCTTGAAGCGGTTGTAGAAGCCGCCGACCACCCAGCTGATCGGGCCGTCGTAGCTGGAGACCAGGCGGATTTCCTGGTTGAATTGTTCATAGTTGGCGCCGCCGACCGTGTAGGAGGCGAAGGCCGGGAACAGCTGGTAGCCGTAGTCCAGGTCGAGCAGCAGGTCGGTCTGGTCGTTGCTGCTGCGGGTCTTCTGGCGCGAGAAGGCGGTGGCCGAGACCAGGTCGGCGAAGTCGAAGAGGTTGGCCTCGATCTCGGCGCTGTAGAGGGTCGAGAGGCGCTTGCTGGGCTCCTCGAAGCGCCAGGGGCCTTCGTACTTGCCGGTGCCGAGCACGCCCGCGCCATTGGCCTGGCGGCCGTGGGTGGTGGTGTCCTGATAGACGTAGGAGAAGGTGGCCTTCAGGTCGTCGTTGGCCTGGACCAGCAGGCTCTCACGGATGGCCAGGGTCTCTTCGTCGTTGAGGTCCTTCTTGGACTTCAGGTTCGCGGCGACCGCGGCAGGGTTGGAGAAATTCGGCTCCGGCAGCGAGACGCCCGGCGTGCGGACCAGGTACGGATAGTCGATGAAGCCGGGGTCGTCATAGTAGCCGATGACGCTGCGCAGGGCGACGTGGTTCTCCACGATCGGCACGTTGACGACGAAGTCGCCGTTCCAGCCGAGCGAGCTGCTCTTGGAGAGGGCGTAGCTGCGGCCGTGGACGTCGACGCTGAAGTCGGTGGTGTCGGGGCGCTTGGGCATGTAGCGCGCCGCGCCCGCCATGGTGCCGAGGCCATAGAGGGTGCCCTGCGGTCCCAGCAGCACCTCGACGCGGTCGATGTCGAGCAGCTTGATGTCGAGATAGAGCGGAACTTCGCCCAGGTAGGTCGCGACCGCGCCGCCCGAGGTGTTGCCGCCGGTGACGCCGGTGTTGTTGGCGCTGAGGCCGCGGACGATGAAGTTACCGGTGCCGCGCGGGCCGGTGTCGACCATGGTCACGCCGGGCGTGAAGGCCGCCAGGTCCTTGATGTCGTCCAGGCGCTGGGTCTGCAGCGTCTCGGCGGAGACGGCCGAGATGTTGATCGGGACGTCCTGCAGGTTCACCGCACGGCGCGTGCCGGTGACGACAAGTTCTTCAATCGCGCTGGCGTCGCCATCCGCGGCTCCGTCCGCCGCCGCGTCGGCCGCAAAGCTCGACGTGGCAAGGCACAGGCCCGAGAGTATCGTGGCCGAGAAAAGGTGCTGCTTAAGCCTCATAGTCTATCCCCCGTTGGCTCGATAAAACGCCGAGCGCTGCAGTCGAGTGGAGACTCCTGGAGGCGTATCGATCTGCATGCGCAGACCTTGCGGCGACGCATCCGGACAGCCGATTTACTACGCCCCTGGCCGCTCATTTCCTGAGACTAACCAGCAGAGCCTCCCGATGCTGGAGACCTTAGGGACGGGTTAACACGGCTTGTATGGGGTGTTTGACGTAGGTGTCCGGCGCCCCCGCGGCCTACGTCAAACGGCGCATACGCCCCGCCCGGCCCGCGCCGTAACGTCGGGTCTTGTCCGCCCCAGTGTGAGGCGGTGGGGCGCGTAACTTGACCCGCCGCCCCGGGACGATGGGGGCTTGGCCTTGCGTAAGAAATCACTCGCCGGCGTTCTGCTGGCGTCGGCCGCGATGTTGCTGGCCGGGGTCGCCGCTCAGAGCCAGGGGCTGCCGCCCATCTCGGGCCGCGACGCCACGAATGCGGTCGAGCCGGTGACCATCCCGGCGGACCTGCAGGCCAAGCTGAGCGTGCTGCCGAAGGCGAAGCTGGACATCATCAAGAGCGGCCGCACGTCGCGCTATGTCCGGCCCGAGCGGATGTTCGCCAAGCTGCGGACCATCGATGGCCCGCAGATGATCGCCTACATCGACGCGATCCTGTCGGTGACGGACGCGGGCGAATACCGGGCGGGCCGCGACAAGCCGACGATCTCGCTCAACACCAAGTCGCCGCAGTTCAACGCCTGGAAGGTGCTGCGCCCGCAGACCATGAACCCCAAGCGCGAAGCCGGCCCGCTGGAGCTGGGCAAGTATGTGGGCGGGGGCGGCGGTGGCGGCGGGGGCGGCATCCCGACCTTCGCCAACGCGCCGCCGGCGCTAACCTACGCCGACCTGGTGGCCGGCAAGGTGGACGTGGCGATCGTCGGCGCCCCGCTGGACATGGGTTCGGGCTGGCGCGACGCCCTGCACGGCCCGACGCTGCTGCGCGCCACCGGCGGGGCCGGCGGCAACGACATGTACTCGATGGTCAATCCGAACGCGGAGCTGAAGATCGTCGACTTCGGCGACATCGCCATGGACAACCTCTCGACCGAGCGCAGCGTGCGCCACGTGCGCGAGGTGGTGCGCGACATCGCCAAGACCGGGGCGATCCCGATCGTGATCGGCGGCGACCACTCGCTGGAGTATCCGAACCTGGCCGGCATCACCGACGTCCACGGCAAGGGCAACGTCGGCGTGGTGCACTTCGACTCGCACTACGACATCGGCCGCGACCGTCCACACCTCATCGACCATGGCCAGCCGGTCTATCGGGTGATCAGCGAGGGGCACGTGCCCGGCAAGAACTACGTCCAGGTGGGCCTGCGCGCCCGAGGTCCGGACGCCAAGACCTTCCAGTGGATGCGCGATCAGGGGATGCGCTACCACACCATGGTGGACGTCGAGCGCCGCGGCTGGGACGCGGTGATGAAGGACGCCGTCGCCGAGGCGAAGGTCAGCGCCAAGAAGCTCTGGATCTCCTTCGACATCGACGTGCTGGACCCGGCCTTCATGCCCGCGACCGGGACCCCCGTGCCGGGCGGCCTGACGATGCGCGAGGCGCAGCCGATCATGCGCCGGCTGTGCGCGGAGAACGACATCGCCGGCATCGATATCGTCGAATACGCGCCGTACCTGGACACCAGCTACAAGACCGCGCTGAACACCAACTTCCTGCTGAACGCCTGCCTGAGCGGGATCGCCATGCGGAAGAAGGGGCTGACGCAGGAGCACTACCTCAGCCCGATCTCGTCGATGGACCGGCCGGCCGCCGTCGCGCCGCCGCCACCGCCGTCACCACCGCCCAAGGCCGCGCCGGCCAAGGCCCTGCCGGCCTCGAAAGGAACCCGTCGATGAGCGTTTCGTCCCGTCGCATGGGCGCCCGCCTCGCGGTCTGCGCCGCGGCCCTGATGCTGGGCCTGAGCGCCCAGGC
>JAIXTR010000488.1 GCA_027483845.1 Caulobacteraceae bacterium
CGTCAGCAGGACCCGCTTGCCAGCCCAGAAGCCGGCGTTCACCGGCGCCATGGGGCCTGACCTGAGGCCCAGAGGGCCTCGAGCTGGTTCTTGTCGCGCAGGGTGTCCATCGCCGCCCAGAAGCCATCGTGGCGATAGGCCATCAGCTGACCGTCCGCGGCGAGACCCTCAAGCGGCTGCTGTTCCCAGACCGTCGAATCGTCGGCGATGCGGTTGACCACCTTGGGATCCAGGACGAAGAAGCCCCCGTTGATCAGGCCGTTGTCGCCCGGCGGCTTTTCGATGAACCGATCCACCTGACCATCGACGATTTCCAGCGCGCCATAGCGGCCCGGCGGGGCCACGGCGGTGATGGTCGCGTCCTTGCCATGCTGGCGGTGAAAGGCGGCGAGCGCGCCCAGGTCGACGTCGGACACGCCATCGCCGTAGGTGAGGAAGAACGGCTCGCCCGGCGTCAGATAGCGAGCCACCCGCTTCAGCCGCCCGCCGGTCATGGTCGCCTCGCCGGTATCGACCAGGGTCACCCGCCAGGGCTCGTGGTTGGTGGCGTGATACTCGAGCGCGCCGCTCGCCAGATCGACCGTCAGGTCCGCGTTATTCAGGACGTAGTTGGCGAAGTACTCCTTCACCACATAGCCCTTGTACCCCAGGCAGACGATGAACTCGTTGAAGCCGTGGTGCGCGTACAGCTTCATGATGTGCCAGAGGATCGGCCGGCCGCCGATCTCGATCATCGGCTTGGGCTTCAGATGGCTCTCTTCGGAGATGCGCGTGCCCAGGCCGCCCGCCAGAATGACCGTCTTCATGCCTTGCCTTCTTGCGCGACGCCCGCGCTTCGGAGGAGGTCTTAGCGGGTAAGTCCGCGATCCAGAAGCCTTGCGCGGCGGCGCGGCGCGCGAGAAGGGAGGGCATGGCCCAACCGCCGCTCGTCAACTTCATCATCGCTGGCGTCCAGAAGGGCGGCACGACGGCGCTGTTCGACTATCTGGGCGACTATCCGGACATCGCCCTGCCCGACGCCAAGGAACTGCACTTTTTTGACGACGAGGCGCAGGACTGGGGGCGGCCCGACTACGGCGCCTATCACGCGCGATTCGCGGCGGCGACCGGCCGGCCCTGTGGCGAGGCGACGCCGATCTACGCCTACTGGCCGAACAGCCTGGAGCGGATCGCCGCCTACAATCCCGCGATGAAGCTGATCATGGTGCTGCGCGATCCGGTCCAGCGGGCGTGGTCGCACTGGCGCATGGAGTACGCCCGGGGGGTCGAAACCCATCCGTTCGCCTGGTGCATTCGGGAGGGGCGCCAACGGCTCTTCGAGGCCGAACCCTGGGGCCATCATCGCGAGGTCTCCTACGTCGAGCGCGGGTTCTACGGCGAGCAGATGGCCCGACTGTACGGATTGTTTCCACGCGATCAGGTGCTGGTGCTGACGTCGGACAGCCTGCGGCGCGACCCGGGCCCTGCCCTGTCGCAGGTCCGGACCTTCCTCGGTCTGCCACCGGCGGCATCCCCGTTGGCGCGGGATGTCCACGTCGGGCAGGAGATGGCCTATCCGTCGGATCTGACCCGCGAAGACATCGATCATCTTCGCCAGATTTACGCCATGGATGCAGACCGGCTGGCCGCGCTGACAGGCGTTCGTTTCAGCTGACGTCACAGTTTGGTCCTGCTGGCCGGCCAGCATCGGCCGATGAAGGTCATGGCCCTCCCCGCGCTGCTGCTCCTGCTTGCCGCCGCCGCCCCGGCGCCCGTGAGCCAGGCCCCCGCCCTTTCCTTTCCCCTCGCCTGTGCGCTCGGGACGACGTGCCAGATCCAGCACTACGTCGATCGCGACCCCGGGCCGGGGACGCGGGATTATCGGTGCGGACTGCAGACCTATCAGACGCACAACGGCATCGACATCCGGCTCCTCGACATGGCCGCGCAGCGCCGGGGCGTGAACGTTCTGGCCGCCGCGCCGGGCACGGTCGTCCGCCTGCGCGACGGCGAGCCGGACATCTCGATCCGCACGCCCGGCGCGCCCTCTGTCGCCGGCCGGGAATGCGGCAACGCTGTCGTCGTGGCGCACGGCGGCGGCTGGGAAACCCAGTACTGCCATCTGGCCCGCGGCAGCCTCTTGGTGAAACCCGGCGACAAGGTCGTGGCCGGGACCCCGATCGCGCGCGTGGGCCTGTCGGGCGCGACGGAGTTCCCCCATCTGCACATGACCGTTCGTCGCGACGGCAAGGTGGTCGATCCATTCGCGCCCGATATGCGCAACCCCACCGCCTGCGCCACCCAGGCCGGGCTTTGGACGGATCAGGCCAAGGCCCGGATGACCTATCGCCGCGGCCTCGTGCTGAACGCGGGCTTCACCGATGCGCCCGTGACGAACGAAGATGTCGAGGATGGTCGGCTGCGGGCCGCCAGCGCCAACTCGCCGCTGCTGGTCGCCTATGTGCGCGCCATCGCCCTGTTGCCGGGCGATTCGGTCGAACTGGACCTGAAGGGACCGGACGGCGCCCGCCTCGCGCACAGCCGCGGGGCGCCTCTCGTGCGGTGGCGCGCGCAGGACCTGCTCTACGTGGGCAAGCGCCGGCCCGCGACGGGCTGGCCGACTGGGGTCTATGTCGCGGACTACAAGGTCTGGCGCGGGGGCCGTGTGGCGATCGCCCATCGCATGCAAATCCGGCTCTAGCCCCACGGGCCTGGGGTGACAGTCGATGGCCCATGACCGTACGACTGCGGGCATGGAATCGATCTTCGCCGCAGCGTTCGCGCACCAGCAGGCCGGCCGGCTGGACGAGGCCGAGGCGGGTTATCGCCAGATCCTGTCCTGGCGCCCGGCGCGCACCCTCGGAAATCTGGGCGTGATCCTTCGCGTGACCGGCCGCCTGGAGGAGGCCGAGTCTGTCCTGCGAGAGGCCTTGAGCTTCACGCCCGACAACCTGGGCCTCCAGCATACGCTGGGCATGACCCTGCTGCAGCTCGGTCGCTACGCCGAGGGCTGGGCGCTCTACGAGGCCCGGCACCAGTTGCTGCCCCGTCCGACGGCGCCGTTTCCCGAGTGGCGGGGCGAGTCGCTCGCCGGAAAACGGATCCTCGTGCTGGCCGAACAGGGACTGGGGGACCAGATCCTCTGGTCCCGGTTCATCCCGCTGCTGGCCGAACAGGCCGCCGAAGTCAGGCTGGCGGTGGCGCGGCCGCTGGCGCCCCTGCTTCAGGAACTGCCGGCCCATGTGTTCAACGCTCAGTCTTTTGCGGATGAGAAGGTGGATGTCTGGGCCTCGATCGGGTCCGTGCCGCGATGGCTGGGCGCTGGCCCGGACGACGCCCCTGCGCCGACCCTGCGGCGCGGCGCGATCCCCGGCCCGACGTCCGGGATCGGCCTGATGCTACAGGGCGGTGACCGCAACCCCCATCCGGCCCGCGTCCCGGGACCCCAGATCGCCAAGGCGATCCGTGGGATGGGCGACTTCGTGGAGCTTGCGCCCGAGCGTAGCGGCGCGCGGGACTTCGCAGAAACCGCCGACCGGATCGCCGGACTGGATCGTGTGCTAACGGTCGACACGTCCGTCGCCCACCTGGCGGGATCGATGGGCAAGCCTGTCTGGATCCTGATGTCGCGTCCGGCCATCGACTGGTACGTCGATTGGCGGACCGAGCGCTCGGCCTGGTACCCGTCGGCCCGCATCATCCGACAGCGCGCGCCTGGCGACTGGGCCGGCGTGCTGGCCGACATCGCCGGCATCATTCCAACGGCGCGCTAGCATCGGCCGCGCCCTGGCGAGTGCGGCTAGCCGCGGGGTTCGATGTGGTCCGGCTCCTGGCCTGACAGTCGGCGGTCCTGCATTGCGCGGTAGAGCGCTTCAAGATCCTGGGTGAAGCGGGGCGTGTCGAAGAGGCGCTTCTGCGACCGGTCTCTAGCGAGATGCGCGCGGATCCGCGTCAGC
>JAIXTR010000072.1 GCA_027483845.1 Caulobacteraceae bacterium
AGTTAGCGCCGGCGGCGCGGGCCGCCAGCGCTAACGACTCGCAAGGGTCAGGCCGCCTTGCGCGGGGCAGGTCCCACATACAGGCTTGCGGGCCGGATCAGACGGCCGCCCGCCAACTGCTCGCGCGCGTGGGCGAGCCAGCCCGCGACCCGGCCCATGGCGAACACGCAGGTGAAGGCGCTTAGCGGAAAGTCGAGGGCTTCGAGCAGCAGCGCCGTGTAGAACTCGACGTTGGTCTCCAGCGACCGCTCCGGCTTGTGCTCGCGCAGGATCGCCAGCGCGGCGGCCTCCACCGCTTCGGCGAATTCGAGCCGCCCCTGGCGGGCGTCCAGCCAGCGCACGGCCGTCTTCAGGGCGTCGGCGCGGGGGTCGCGCACCGTGTAGATCTGGTGGCCGACGGCAATCAGGAGAACGCAGCGAGCCAGGGCCGCCTCGATCCAGGCGCGGGCGTTGGACGGTTCGCCGATCTCATCCAGCATCTCGATCACCGGGCCGGGCGCGCCCCCGTGCAGCGGCCCCTTCAGCGCGCTGATCCCCGCCAGCACCGCCGAGGTGAGACCCGCCCGGGTGGACGCCACGACGCGGGCGGCGAAGGTTGAGGCGTTCAGCCCGTGGTCGGCCACGGTGACCAGATAGGTGTCCAGCGCATCGGCCTCCGCCTTGGACGCCGGCTTGCCGCGCAGCATGCGCAGGATGTCCGCAGCATGGCTGAGGGTGGGGTCCGGCGCCACCGGCGCCTCGCCTGCCTGGGCCCGCACCACGGCGGCGGTGAACACGGCCGGGGCGGCCAGGAGGCGCAATGCTGTCTGCATGTCGTCGCCATCGGCCAGCCGGGCGGTGAGCGCACGCATGGCCTCGATGGGCGTGCGGTCCAGCAGTCCGGTGTCCAGGGCCGAAACTTCTGCGAACACCTCCGCCCGCGCGGCGCCCAGGGCGGCCGGCAGGTCCGCGGGCAGATCCGGATAAAAGCCGCCGAACAGCAGCGCGACAACCTGTTCGTACGTCGTGCGGCCGGCCAGTTCGTCCAGCGAGCGGCCGCGAACGATCAGCACGCCGGCGGCGCCATCCACTTCGCTGAGCACGGTTGCGGCGGCGACAACGCCTTCCAGTCCATCGGACATCTCGGTCTCCAATCTCTCTTGCTGGCCTCCAGAAATGCCTTCAAAGTGTAGCCGTCAATCTTGATCAACATGATCAATATATAGATGTCGAACGCCGACTGGATCGCCGCCGAAGAAGCTCAGGTGCGTCTGAGCGTGCGTCCGCAGACGCTCTACGCCTACGTCAGCCGTGGGCGCGTGAGCGTGCGCCCCGATCCTAGCGACCCGCGGCGCAGCCTCTATCGGGCCGCCGACATCGCCGCCCTGGCCGAGCGGAAGTCCCGCAGCCGCAAGATCTCGGACGTGGCGGCCGGCGCCATTTCCTGGGGGGAACCGGTCCTCGCGTCGGCCATCACCACGGTCAGCGGCGGGCGCCTGTTCTACCGCGGTCGCGACGCGATCCGCCTGGCCGAGACCGAGACGCTGGAGTCGGTCGCCCGTTTGCTGCGGGGCGGTCACGGCGCCGCCCTGAAGCGCACCCAGCGGCCCACGCCGCCGGCGGGCGGCGATATGCGCACCCGCGCCTTTCTGGCCCTGGCCCAGCGGGCGGCGGTGGATCCCCCGGCCCGGGGCCGCGCGGCCCTGGCGCTGGCGGTGGAGGCGGCGACGCTGCTGGACGTGCTGACCGACGCCATTGCGGGTGAGGTCGGCGGCGGGGTGATTCACAATCGCCTGGCCCTGGCCTGGGGCCAGGGGCCGGGCGGCGAGGGGGCGGACCTGATCCGGCGCATCCTCGTCCTGGTGGCCGATCATGAGCTGAACGCCTCGGCCTTCGCGGCGCGGGTGGCGGCTTCGACCGGGGCCTCGCTGGCGGCGGCGGCGCTCGCCGGCATCTCGACCCTGTCCGGTCCACGCCACGGCGGCGCGACCGAGGCGGTGCGAAAGTTCGCCGCGGAGGCGGCGCAGCTGGGGCCGCGTGAGGCGATCGCGAGCCGCCTGACCGACGACCGGGCGTTGCCGGGCTTTGGCCACAACCTCTATCCCGATGGCGATCCGCGCGCCGCCGCCCTGCTGGATCGGTTCGACCCGCCGGCGGATCTGGGCCGGCTGCAGGCGGCGGTGAAGGCGATCACCGGCCTGGCGCCCAACATCGACTACGCCCTGATCGCCGCCTGCGAAGCGCTCGCCCTGCCGCGCGACGCGCCCTTCGCCCTGTTCAGCGTCGCCCGCTGCGCTGGCTGGATCGCGCACGCGATCGAGCAGGGACAGACCGACTCCCTCATCCGCCCGCGGGCGCGCTACGTCGGACCCGAACCCGAGGCGCTCTAGGCCCGCTCGTGAACCCGCTCTTCGGCGTCGAGGGCGTGATCCAGCCGGCCCACCATCTCCTTCGGGCAAACCTGCCAGAAGTGGTCCAGCGCCAGGTCCCAGTTGCGGAGCAGATCGCCGGCGAGCGCCGATCCGGTTTCGCGGTGATGCTCCTCGACCAGGGCCTTCAGGACGTTCTGCCAATGGGCGCTTGAGACGCGGCAGACGACCACGCTCTCCGCATTCAGCATGCGGCGGAAGCGGGCCTCGGGGTCGTAGACGTAGGCCATGCCGCCGGTCATGCCGGCCGCGAAGTTGAA
>JAIXTR010000076.1 GCA_027483845.1 Caulobacteraceae bacterium
GTGGGCGTCTACCTCGACGAATCCGTGATCTCCATGTCGCTGTTCACGCCGGACCTCGACCTGTTCGACCTGAATCGCGTGGAAGTGCTGCGCGGCCCGCAGGGCACGCTCTTCGGCTCTGGCTCGCTGTCGGGCACGGTCCGCTACATTACCAACCAGCCGACGCTGGACGGTTTCTCGGGCACGGTGGAAGCCACGGCCTCCACCGTGACGGGCGGCTCTAACGGGGGTAATCTCAAGGGCGCGGTGAACATGCCGCTCAGCGAGCAGGCCGCGCTGCGGATCACCGCCTACGCCGAGAAGTTCCCCGGCTTCATCGATGCGGTGCAGCCGGGCGGCCGCGTGGACAAGGACGTCAACGACGGGACCCGCTACGGCGTCCGCGCCGCGCTCCTGTTCAGGCCGACCGAGGCGCTCTCGATCACGCCGCGGATCCTCTACCAGAAGATCGATGTCGACGGGTTCAACCGGGTCGACGTGTTCAACATCCTGGGCAACGAGTTCACCACCACGCGCCCGCGCGTGCGGCTGGGCGGGACCAAGCAGTTCACCCAGCTGAAGGAGAAGTTCGAGGACGAGTTCACCCTCGGCGACCTGACCGTCCAGTATGACACCGGCGATCTGCGCCTGAGCTCGATCACCAGCTACAGCGACCGCAACGTCCTGGTTCTGCGTGACGCGGGCGCCCTGACCAGCTCGATCACCGGCGGGTCCATCGGCCTGCCGCCGGCGGTCTACACGCTCAATTCGCCGTTGGCCGACACCACCGACGCCAAGACCTTCACCCAGGAGGCGCGGATCGCCTCGACCGGCGAAGGCCCGCTGCAGTGGGTGGCCGGCGCGTTCTACTCGCACATCGACCGCGACTACGCCCAGGACCTGTTCGTGCGCGGCTTCAGCGCCGCCAGCGGCATCCCGAGCGCCAGCGACGTGGCGCCCACCGACCACCTCTACTATTCGACGGTCCCCTATAAGCAGAAGCAGTTCGCCCTGTTCGGCGAGGCGACCTGGTCGGTGACCGACCGCCTGGACGTCACCGGCGGCCTGCGCTGGGCCGACTACAAGGAAACCCGCACCCTCACCTTCGACGGGATCTTCGCCGACAAGACCATCGCGGTCCCCGGCAAGACGAAGGCGGACGCCTGGGCGCCCCGCGCGATCGTGGCCTACAAGGCGACCGACGACATCACCCTGAACGCCCAGGTGTCGAAGGGCTTCCGCCTCGGCGGCATCAACGATCCGCTGAACCGGCCCCTCTGCACGCCGGCCGACCTGACGACCTTCTCCGCCCTGTCCTCGCCCAGCTTCAAAAACGAGACGGTCTGGAACTACGAGGCTGGCATGAAGGCGCGGCTGGGCGGCGGTCGCGGTTCGCTGACGCTGGCCGGCTTCTACGCCGACATCTCGAACCTGCAGGCGACCATCGACGCTGGGTCGTGCTCCTCGCGGATCATCGCCAACGTCAAGAGCGCCAAGTCCGTGGGCTTCGACGCCGAGTTCTCGTATCGCCTGAGCGACAACTTCGATGTCGCGGCGACCGCGTCCTATAACGACGCGCAGCTCACCTCGAGCCTGAAGGACGCCGCCGGGAATCCGATCCAGGGCCTGCGCGACGGCAACCGTCTGCCGACCGTGCCGAAGTTCCAGGGCTCGTTCAGCGTCGGCTACGAGCGCGAGGTCACGGCCGAGCTGGAGGCGTTCTCCAACCTCACGTGGCAACACGTGGGCAAGCGCTACACCCAGATTTCGGACCAGGAGCAGAACCCCCGCACGGTGGCGCTGTTCCCGAATGTGGGCGCGACGACCGCCACCAGCCTGATCTTCCCGCTGGAGCTGCCGTCCTACGACGTCCTGAACTTCCGGGTGGGCGTTCGCGGCGACGGTTGGGAGGCGGCCGCCTTCGTCAACAACCTGGGCGATGAGCGCGCCAAGCTCTCCATCGACCGCGAGCGCGGCCTGCGCGCCCGTTATGGCTTCCTGACCAATGCGCCGCGCACCTACGGCGCGACGGTCCGCAAGTCGTTCTGATCCTGACGGGGCGGGGCCGAAACGCCTCGCCCCGATCTTGAAGCTGCGGTATCCCCGACGGATGGGGACGAGCCGCGCCACGCCGGGTTTCACCGGCCTGATCGCCGGTTTGGCGGTGCTGGGCTGGGCCGGTGTGGCCTTGGCGCACAATATTGGCGGGACCGACGCGGCGTTCGTCGCCGCCACGCGGGGCCCCGACCCCGTGCCGTTCATCTACCTCGGCGCCAAGCATATGGTGACTGGCTACGACCACCTGCTGTTCCTGGTGGGCGTGATCTTCTTCCTGTTCCGGCTGCGGCAGGTGGCGCTCTACGTCAGCCTGTTCTCGCTGGGGCACTCGATCACCCTGCTGGCGGGCGTGGCGTTCGACATCCACGCCGATCCTCACCTCGTCGACGCCGTGATCGGCCTGTCGGTGGCCTACAAGGCGTTCGAGAACCTGGGTGGCTTTCGCACCGTCATCGGCGTCCAGCCGGACCCACGTGTGGCCGTTCTGGGTTTCGGCTTGATCCATGGCTTCGGCCTGGCGACCAAGCTGCAGGCCTTGAACCTCAATCCCGATGGCCTGCTCGCGAACCTGCTGGCGTTCAACCTGGGGGTCGAGATTGGGCAATTGCTGGCCCTGTCGCTCATCCTGGCGGCCATGACGGTCTGGCGGCGTAGCCGCTTCTTCGACCGGACCGCGGCGGGCGCCAACGTCGCGCTGCTGCTGGCCGGCTTCGTGCTCGCGGGCCACCAGGTCGCGGGCTATCTGTTCGATGGGGCGGTGTCATGAGCGAGCGGCCGACGATGCCCCGGGGACGGCTGGTGCTGGTCACCCTGGGCGCACTGGTGCTGGCGGTGCTGATCGTGCTGGGCGCGATCCTACCGGCCGAGTTCAACCGCGATCCGTTGGGGGTGGGCCGGCTCTCGGGCCTGGCGCGGTTGTGGGCGCCGGACGAGAAGGTCATCGACGGCAAGGCGGCGCGGGTCGCCCCGGCCCGGGAGTATGACATCCCGTACCGGACCGACGTCATCGAGATCCCGCTGGGCGACTTCATGGCCGGGGCCGATCGCTCGGAGCTCGAGTACAAGGTGCGGATGCGCAAGGACACCACGCTCACCTACGCCTGGGAGGTGATCGGCGCCTCGGATCCGCGCGACTTCCACTTCGACCAGCACGGCCACACGACGCCCCGGCCCGGCGAGGCGATGACCGTGGCGACCTACAGGCAGGGCTTCGGTCTGAAGCAACAGGGCGCTCTGACCGCACCTTTCGACGGGATCCAGGGTTGGCAGTTCTCGAACTCGGGCGAGCGGCCGGTCGTGGTGAGGCTTCGGCTCTCGGGCTTCTACGCCCTGATCCCGTCGGGCCAGCCGGGCAATGAAGCCGGCATCGTCGCCAATGTGCCGGCGGCCCAAGCGCGGCCGGGCGCAGGTTCCTGATGACCTTGCAACACCTTCGCCGCAATTGGCGCGTTTAGTGTCGGCCGAAGGAGACTTCCTGATGCGTATCCGTCTGGCTTTGCTCGCGGCGATGATCGCGGTTCCGGCCTTGGCCGCTGAGCCGGACGCCCCCGTGACGACCGCCCCGGCCCAAGCCGCGGCGCCGGCGGAGACCGTGAGCACGGCGCAGCAGATCGACGACTTCATCAAGACCACGCCGATCCCCGACGCCCGGCGCGACGATACGCTGGACGGCGTGGTTGCCCGCGACGACGGCAAGCCGCACGGCGAAGTCGGCGTCGCCATCGGGACCGGCGGTTACCGCAGCGTCTACGGCCGAACGGAGATGGCTCTGGGCAAGAACGCCCGCGTCAGCCTGGCCTTCGAGGACACCAAGGGCGGCTATTACGGGTATGGCCGCCGCGGCTACGGCGGCCCCTACGTCGGCGGCCCGCTCGGGATCGGCGGCGGACCCGACCGTCAGCGCTGTGACCTGGAAGGTATGAGCGCGCCCCGGCCGTTGGACACCATGGGCGGGCCGAACGGCCGGTGCGTCCGGCCGCTCTCCGACTGGTAGCTACTTGGCCTTCGGCTCCGGGATAGCCGGCAAGGGATTCCCTTTGGCGACGCCGTTGGCCTTGATGTCCGGCTGGATCACGAACTGCTCGTGGCAGGCGACGCACACCTCATAGACCTTGCCGCCCTCGTCGAAGACCGCCTGCTTGTCGCGCTTCTCCGCCGCGGCCCGGGCGATGACCGCCCGCTCGCTCAGCATCTGCGCGTACTTGTTCCAGTCGGCCTCGGGCGCCCGGGTGCGGCCGGGCAGCTGCATCACGTTGCCGGCCTCGATCAGCATGGTGGCGCCGGTGACCAGCACGTCCCAGCCCTCGTCGGTCGTGGGCGACAGGTCGTGCTCGCCCTTCTCGTCGATCATGGTGCCGGAGCCCTTCCAGTACATGAAGGCCGCCGGGTCGACGAAGTGGCCCATGAACTCCGACATCGGCAGGTCGGTGTTGAACTTCGGCGCGCCGGCCTTGGGGGCCGCTGGCTTGCCGGGCGAACAGGCGGTCACGAGCGCGGCGCAGGCCGCCACGGCGATCAGATGCTTCATCGGTCGAACTCCTGGACCAGCCCACATTGTGCCGGGCGACCTTAACCGCGCCTTTCGCCGGCGACGCCGTACGGAACGGTTACAATCGTCGTTGCATCAATTTGGCCGGGGCCCGGGCCACCGCGTGTCGCGCCAAATCGCGGCGCTGGCGCCCCGAAGGGCCCACAATCGCTCGAAACACCAAAACCACACCCATGCCCGACTAATCTACGTATGTAGACGAAATATCTATCTATGTAGCGATGTCGCCTACGTCAGAGGAAGAGGTCGGCGGCCGCGTCAGTGATCGCGTTCACGTCCAGACGGTAATGGGCATAAAGATCTGGCAGGTCGCCCACCTGGCCGAAGCTATCCAGGCCGAGGGCGCTGACGCGGTGGCCGACGACCCCGCCCAGCCAGGACAGGGTGGCCGGCGAAGCATCGACCACGGTGATCAGACCCGCATTCGCTCCGAGCTGGCCCAGCAGGACCTCGGCGTGACTCTCCCGACGCGCGCCGCCCTGCCAGCGTGCGCGGCGGCTGGCCATCCAGTCTCGGTGGAGCAGGCCGGGCGAGACGACGTTCAGCACCCCCATTCCGGGCATGTCGTCCGCCAGCTGTTCGGCGGCCTGGAGCACCTCCGGGGCGACGGCCCCGCAGAAGACGATGGCCGCCTCTGCGCCAGGGCCAGGCGGGGTCAGCCAGTAGGCGCCCTTGAGCGCGTCGTCGCGCCACGCATCGTCCGTTCGCTCGACCTGGGTCAGCGTTCGCGTGGTCAGCCGCAGATAAACCGAGCCGCCCTCGTCGGCCTGCATGTGCTCGAAGGACCAGCGCATCACCTCGGCCAGTTCATCCACGAAGGCGGGCTCGAAGTAGGTCAGACCGGGCTGTCCGATGCCGATCAGCGGCGTGTAGATCGACTGGTGCGCTCCGCCCTCGGGGCCCAGCGTCAGGCCGCTGGGGGTCGCCACCAGCATGAACCGGGCGTCCTGGTAGCAGGCGTAGTTCAGGGCATCGAGGCCGCGGCTGATGAAAGGGTCGTACACCGTCCCGATCGGCAGCAGGCGCTCTCCGAACAGCGGCGCCGACAGGCCGAAGGCGGCCAGGTTCAGGAAAAGGTTGTGTTCGGCGATGCCCAGCTCGACGTGCTGTCCCGCTGTCTTGCCGGCCCACCGCTGCGGCGAGGGGATCTTCGCGTCCCGGAACACGTCGGCGGTCTCGCGGCGGCGGAACAGACCACGCTGGTTCACGAAGCCGCCGAGGTTGGTCGAGACGGTGACGTCCGGGGAGGTGGTGATGATGCGGTCGGCGATCGGGTGACCGCTCTTGGCCAGGTCCAAGAGGATCCGGCCGAAGGCCTGCTGCGTGGACTGTTCAGCGCCCTCCGGAACCGGGAACGCCGCCCTGGCCGGCACGGGGACGGGCGCGGCGGTGAAGCGTCGGTTGCTGGGCTGGGCGAACGGCGCGGCGGCCACGAAGGCTCTCACCGCCTCTGCGTCGTCCGGCGATAGCCCTGCCAGCGGCTCCCATTCCTTTCCTTCCGGCACACCCATGCTCCGGCGCAGCGTCTCGACCTGCGTCGGGGTCATCAGGCCGGCGTGGTTATCCTTGTGCCCCTGCAGCGGTAGGCCAAAGCCCTTCACCGTATAGGCGATGAACATCGTGGGGATGTCGTCCTGCGCCGCGTCGAACGCCTCGGTCAGGGTCTCGATGCAGTGGCCGCCCAGGTTGATCATCAGGGCGTGAAGGGCGTCATCGTCGAAGCTGTCGAGCAGGGCTTTGACACCGGCGTCTCCGCCGATATCCGCCATCAGCCGGGCGCGCCACGCCGTCCCGCCCTGGTAGGTCAGGGCGGCGAAGTCCGCGTTGGGGCAGGCCTCGATCCAGCCCTGCAGCGCTGCGCCACCCGGACGGGCGAAGGCCTGCATCTGGGCCTTGCCCCACTTCAGCGTGACCACCCGCCAGCCAGCGGTTTCGAAGATGTCGTCGAACCGGTCGAACATTCGATCCGCCGTGGTCGCATCAAGGCTCTGGCGGTTATAGTCGACGATCCACCAGACGTTGCGGATGTCGTGCTTGTAGGCCTCAATGAGGCATTCGTAGATGTTGCCCTCATCCAGCTCGGCGTCGCCCATCGTCGCCACGAAGCGACCCCGTCGTTCATCGGCGAGCCAGCCGTGGCCTGAAAGGTAGTCCTGCATCAGCGACGCAAAGGCGGTGATCGCCACGCCCAGGCCGACGGAGCCGGTGGAGAAGTCGACGTCGTCCTTGTCCTTGGTGCGCGACGGATAGGACTGCGCGCCGCCGAAGCTGCGGAACGCCTCCAGCTGCGCGCGGGTCTGCCGGCCCATCAGATACTGGGCGGCGTGGAACACTGGGCTGGCGTGCGGCTTCACCGCGACCCGGTCCTCAGGCCTCAGGGCGTGGAAATAGAGCGCCGTCATCAGGGTTGTCATGGAGGCGCAGGAGGCTTGGTGACCGCCGACCTTCAGCCCGTCGCGGCTTTCGCGCAGGTGGTTGGCGTTGTGGATCGTCCAGGTGGCGAGCCATCGCAGGCGGTCGTCGATCCGCCGCAGCATCTCCATCTCGTGGGCGGCGTCACGATTGTGGCCGGCGGACGCGCGGGGTGGTGGGAGAGGCATGGAAATACCTGGACGCAAGCAGTTGGGGGTCGAGTCTGCTAACGAATTGCGGGCCGGAGGCAAGGCCGGACCTTCGATGCGCGAGCGTCGCAGACACGCCCAACCGCCCACCGCCAAGCTTCACAATCGAAGACTGGGTACGGGGCGATTGACGCCACGTCCGGGTTGAGGTTCGCTCTCACCAGATCGCGCCACAAGAGCGCGGCGGAGGAGAACGCCATGACCACACGCGCGCCGTCGGCCGAACGCCTGACGTTCAAGACCAAGATCGCCTTCGGGGTCGGCAGCGCCGCCGAGATCATCGCGCTCTACTCGGTCTCCAGCTTCGCCCTGCTCTTCTACAATCAGGTGCTGGGCGTGCAGGCCCATTGGATCGGGTTGGCCATTTCGGCCAGCCTGGTGCTCGATGGTCTGACGGAGCCCCTGGTCGGGTCTTGGTCCGACCGCACGCGCAGCAAGTGGGGCCGGCGCCACCCCTGGATGTTCGCGGCCCCGATCCCCATCGCGCTTTCGCTATTCGCCATCTTCAATCCGCCGGCGGGGCTGGAGCCCATGGCCCTGGCGATCTGGTGTGGGGTCAGCGTCTCTTTGATGCGCCAGGTGATGACCTTCTTCCATACGCCGCACCTGGCGCTGGGGGCCGAACTGTCGCCCAACTACATCGAACGGTCGAAGGTGATGGCCTACAACAGCTTCTTCACCTGGGCGGGCGGCGCCGCCATGACCTGGGTCGCTCTCAGCTACTTCTTCCCGTCGACCCCGGAGTATCCGCGGGGCCTGTTGAACCCTGAGCCCTGGACCAACTTCGCCCTTACGATGTCGATCACCATCGTCGTGGTGCTGTTCGCGTCGGCCTGGTTCACCCGCGACCGGATCCCCTTCATGCCGCCGCTCCACGCCGACACCAAACCCTTCAGCATGAAGGAGTTTTTCGGCGACATCGGCCGGGCGATGCGGAACATCAACTACGTCTGGCTGCTGGTCGGCTACTTCTTCCTGTCGATGATGATCGGCCTGAAAGAAGGCCTGCGCCTCTATACCGGCACCTTCTACTGGGGCCTGACCAGCGAGAACCTCCGCTGGTTCGTGATCGGCAGCTTCATCGGTTACGCCGCCGCCTTTGCTTTCGCCGCCCGGATGCACGGCCGCTTCGACAAGAAGGCGACACTGGTCTGGGGCGGCGTCGCCTATGCGCTCACCACCGCCGCGCCCCTGGTGCTGGGTCTCTTCGGCGTGCTGAGCCAGACCAC
>JAIXTR010000581.1 GCA_027483845.1 Caulobacteraceae bacterium
AGCCACACCTGATCGCCCGCGGGCTTGGCGGCTGGCGCGGGGATGGTGCGCTCGAACCACGAGACCGCATCGCCAACCCCGGCGTTGGAGAAGTGCTCCCACGGGTGGGTCACCGCCGGGTTGGTCAGCAGCCGAGCGCTGCCGTCGGCAATCGACCCATAGAGGCGGCCGACCTGCACCGGGCCGGTCACGCCGAAGATCCCCTGCAGCTTGGGCGAGGTCGCGACCAGCGATCCCTTCGGCACGCCCCACATCAGTCCGGCGAACTCGTCGTACTGTCCAAAGACCACGGCGAGGTTCCGGATGCTGGCCGGCGCCTTGGCGCCCAGCAGGCCCGGGGTGGAGCCCTCAAGCACCACCGCCCGGTAGCCGTCGGGGTCCTCGGCTGCCGCGGCCAGGATCGGCCCGCCGCCCATGGAATGGCCCTCAAGGCCGATGCGCGTCTTGTCCACGGTGGGAAGGGTCTTGAGATAGCGCAGCGCCGCTGGTCCGCCGAAACCGGCCGTGCCGGCGATGCCGCCGGAATAGCCGTGACCGGTCATGTCCATGGCCAGCACCACATAGCCGCGACGGCTGAGCTCGATGGCGAACGGACTCTGCATTTCGCGGGTGTTGATGTAGCCGTGGCTGACCAGGATGCCGGGTGCGGGCGTCGCTGGCGTAGCGGAGGCGGGCGTGTAGAGCAGCCCTGACACGGTGACGCCTGCCTCGGCCGGAATCCGCACCTCCGACACCGTGACGGCGCCGCCCGCGGTCTGCACCCGATGCGCGTAGAACGAACCGCCCAGGATCAAAGCCCAGGCAAGCGCGAACGCCAGCCACCTTCGCATGTCGTCTCCCCCGTCCCTTATCGTTGGTCGGACGATGGGCCGCGCCTGCGCAAACCGCAAGCCGCCGGGCCGGCGCGCTATCGGGTGGTCAGGAAGGCGGCGACCGCACGCTTGTCGTCGGGGCTCAGCCCCTCGGCGATGGGCGCCATCGGCCCGGTGGTCAGCGCCGCCACGATCTCGTCGGGGCTCTTCTTGGCCAGTTCTGCGAGGGGCGGCGTTCGGTCGTCGCCGGACTCGTGGCAATCCTTGCAGCGCTCGGCGAAGATCGCCGCGCCCCGCGTCGGCGCCGGTGTCGGGGGCGTCTGGCCGGACGCGACCGCCCCGGCGATCATCGAGGCGAACGCCGCCAGGCCGGCGACCCTACTCAAGCGCATTGCGTCCTCCGTCGCCTCGGCAAATCGCCCTTCCCCGTCCGACTTTGAGGCTCTAGGCAGATACCTACATAACGCGCGGGACGACGGCGCCAATGGGGCGCGCCGCCAGCAGGAGACGCCGATGACCGTCAGCTTGAAGATCGCCGCCGCCGTCGCGGCCGCCGCCTGCGCCACCAGCGCCTACGCGCAACCCGCCGGCGTCGAGACCCGCCAGCCCATCACCGCCTACAAGCCGGCCTTCGCCGGCCAGACCCGCGCAGCGGAACAGAAGCTGGGCGTCGCCTTTCAGACCACCGTCGTCACCCAGGGCCTGCAGTATCCGTGGGCGCTGGCCTTCCTGCCGGACGGCAAGATGCTGGTGACCGAACGTCGCCTCGGCCAGCTGCGCGTGGTCGCCAAGGACGGGACGCTCACCGAGACGCCCGTCGCGGGCGTGCCGGCGGTGTTCTCGGGCGGCCAGGGCGGCCTGCTGGACGTGGCGCTGGACCCCAACTTCAAGACCAACGGCCTGGTCTACCTCAGCTACGCCGAGCCGCAGGCGGACAAGACCAATAACACCGCCGTGGCGCGCGGCAGGTTCGTCGATGGTCCGACGCCGAAGCTGGAAGACATGACGGTGATCTACCGCCAGACTCCGTCGCTGGCCTCGCCCCTGCACTTCGGCTCGCGGCTGGTGTTCGCCCGCGACGGCAAGTTGTTCGTCACCCAGGGCGAGCGCTCCATCCCGGCCGGCCAGAAGCAGGCGCAGGACCTGGCCAGCGGCCTGGGCAAGATCATGCGGATCAATCCGGACGGCTCGACGCCCAAGGACAACCCCTTCGTCGGCAAGGCCGGCGCCCAGCCGCAGATCTGGAGCTACGGCAACCGCAACGTCCAGGCCGCGGCCCTGCATCCGCAGACCGGCGAACTCTGGGAGGTCGAGTTCGGCCCGCAGTCGGGCGACGAGCTGAACGTGATCCGCAAGGGCAAGGACTATGGCTGGCCGACCATCAGCTATGGCGTGAACTACGGCCCGGCCAAGACACCGATCACCGGCGGCGAGACCCAGCGCCCGGGCATGGAACAGCCGCTCTACTACTGGGACCCGGTCATCGCCCCCTCGGGGATGATCTTTTACACCGGCGGCCAGTTCCCGGCCTGGAAGGGCAGCCTGCTGATCGCGGGCAAGCAGCCGCAGGGCCTGCCGGGCGGGTTCATCACACGCCTGACCATGAAGGGCGAGAAGGTGGCGGGCGAAGAGCGGCTGGAGATCCCGGGCGCGGCCGTGAACCTCCGCGATATCCGCCAGGGGCCGGACGGCGCGGTCTATGTGCTGAAGGACGGACCGGCCGGCCAGATCATCAAGCTGACGCCCAAGGGCTAGCGCGGCGGCGCGCCCCTGGGCCTGCTCAAGGCTTGCTCAAACGGCCTCCGGACGCCGAAACCGGCCTTTATGTCTCGGTTCTGAAAGATAAAACTGTTAGGGACCCGGCAAAGGGTAAGGGAGGACGCGAAGCCAAGAATGGCCGCAACTGTCGCCATACGCGGACAGCGGAGCCTGCTGCGGCAGATCCGCGAAGCGCTCGCCGGCGGTGGCCCCGCCCAGCAGCGCCTGGACATGGTCGTGCGCATCATCGCGCTGTCCATGGTGGCCGAGGTGTGCTCGATCTACCTGCGCCGCGCCACCGGCGAGATGGAGCTGTTCGCCACTGAGGGCCTGGACGCCAGCGCGGTCCACGTAACCCGCATGAAGCCCGGCGAAGGCCTGGTGGGCGAGATCATCCGCCAGGGTCGCCCGCTCAACCTGGCGGACGCGCCGGAACACCCCGCCTTCTCGTATCGACCGGAAACCGGCGAAGACCCGTACCACGCCTTCCTCGGTGTGCCGCTGCTGCGTGGTGGGCGGGTGATCGGGGTGCTGGTGGTCCAGAACCGCACCGAACGCGTCTATTCCGAGGACGAGGTCGAAGACATCCAGATCGTCGCCATGGTCCTGGCCGAGATGGTCGCGTCCGGCGAACTGATCAGCGTGGGCGAGTTGGAGGGCGTCGAGCTCGCGCCGCGTCGGCCCGAGCGGATCAAGGGCACGAAATTCGCGGACGGCCTGGCCTATGGCGCGGCCGTTCTGCACGAGCCGCCAGTCGCCTCGTCCCAGCTTCTCTCCGACGACGTGGTCGCCGAAGAGGCCCGCCTGGCCGCCGCCCTGGACGGCCTGAAGGCCCAGATCGACAAGATGCTGGAAGGCCAGCACGGCCTGGTCGACGCCTCCTACGACGTGCTCGACACCTACCGCATGTTCGCCCACGATCGCGGGTGGAACCGCAGCCTCGAGGACGCGGTGAAGAACGGCCTGACGGCCGAGGCGGCCGTCGAGCGGGTTCGCTCCGAGCATCGCGCCCGCCTCGGCCAGGCGCGCGATCCCTACCTGCGCGAGCGGCTACACGATCTGGAAGATCTGAACGACCGGCTGCTGCGCCACCTGTCCGGCGATGGCAGCGTCGCGCGCGAGTTGCCGGACAACGCCATCCTGATCGCCCGGAACCTGGGTCCCGCCGACCTGCTGGAATACGACCGCACCAAGCTGCGCGGCCTGTTGCTTGAAGAGGGCTCGTCGGCGTCGCACGCGGCCATCGTGGCGCGCGCCCTGGACATCCCCTGCGTCGGCCGCCTGCAAGGCCTGCGCGACAAGGTGTCGGAAGGCGACCCGGTGATCGTCGACGCCGAGACGGGCGAGGCCTATCTGCGCCCGCGCCCCGACGTCGCCACCGCGATCAAGGCGCGGATGGATGTCCGCCGGCAGCGTCAGGCCGAATTCGCCAAGCTGAAGGACACCCCGGCCTTCACCAGGGATGGGGTCAAAGTCACCCTGCTGATGAACGCCGGACTGGATGTGGACCTGGAGAGCCTGGCCGACACGGGGGCGGAGGGCATCGGCCTGTTCCGCACCGAGTTCCAGTTCATGGTTTCGGAAGAGATGCCGCGCTTCAACGCCCAGACGGCGCTGTACTCGCGGGTGATGGACGCGGCCGGAGACCTGCCGGTGACCTTCCGGACGCTGGACCTCGGGGGCGACAAGGTGCTGCCCTACATGGAGGCCGAGCGCGAGGAGAACCCCGCGCTGGGCTGGCGGGCGATCCGCATGGGCCTGGACCGCCCGGCCCTGCTGCGGCTGCAACTCCGCGCCCTGATCGCCGCGTCGAAGGGGCGACCGCTGCGGATCATGTTCCCGCTTGTGGCCAGCGTGGACGAGTTCCGGGCCGGCCGGGCGCTGGTCGAGACGGAGGTGGCCTGGGCCCAGCGGCGGGGACGCCCGGCGCCCTCGCGCCTGGACGTGGGCGCCATGATCGAAGCGCCGTCCCTGCTCTGGCACCTGGACGCCCTGCTGCCGATGACCGACTTCGTCAGCGTCGGCACCAACGACCTGCTGCAGTACCTGTTCGCCGCCGATCGGGGTAACCCGCGGATGGCCGACCGTTACGACCCCCTGTCGCCGCCGGCGCTGCGCGCCCTGGAGGTCATCCAGAAGGCCTGCGCCGAAACCGGCACGCCGGTCAGCGTGTGCGGTGAGATGGCCGGTCGGCCGCTGGAGGCCTTCGCCCTGACAGCCCTGGGCTTCGAGCGGCTGTCCATGCCGCCGGCCGGGATCGGGCCGGTGAAACAGATGGTGCTGTCCTGCGATCGGGAGGCGGCGCGCCGGGGCGTGTCGGCCCTGCTCAAGTCCTCGGCCGGCTCCGTGCGGAACGAGATCGAGACCCTGGCCCGCAAAATCTCGCTCGCCGTCTGAGACTCGCCCGAATCCACCGACAATAGATCCGGCGACGGCAGGAGCGCCCGAGACCCGCGTGTTACGCAAAGGCAAATCCAAGACTGGCGCACCGACCGGCCGCGACCGCATGCGGGCGATGCTGAACCTGCGCGCCGCGCCCGAGCCCGCGGGGGCGGAGGCCTCCGGGCCCGACTTGCCGCAGGCGCCGATCGATCCCCTGCTCGCGCACGACACCCTGGGCGAGGCGCTCAAGGCCGTGCGCGAAGCCAAGGGCCTCACCCTCGTCGATGCGGCCGACCAGACGCGGGTGCGTCGCGCCTATCTCGAAGCGATCGAGGAGATGCGGCTGGACGCCCTGCCCTCACGTCCGTTCACGATGGGCTACATCCGGGCCTACGCCACCTTCCTGGGCCTCGACCCCGACCTGGCCATCGAGCGCTTCAAGTCCGACGAGCCGGTGCTGGACGATGCGCTGCGGGCGCCGGTCGGCATGATCGAGGAGCGGGACCCGCGGGTTGCGGCCTTCCTGATCGGCGCCCTCGTGATCATCGCCGCCATCGTCCTGTGGAACGTCGCCCAGCGCGCGATGATGGCCGCCGCCCCGCCACCGCCGCTGGCCCCCGAGGCGCAGACCGCGACCGCCCTGGCCCAGATCAAGAGCGGCACCATGGAACTGGGCTATCCCCTGCCCGCGCCGGTGGAATCCACGACGCCGCCGCCCTACGAAACGCCCGGCCTCGCCGCCGCGACCGGCGTCAAGCCCGAGGCCGGCGCTGTCACGCCGCCGGCGACCCGCCTGGGCGAACCGCCGCCCGTGGATCTGACCGCCCTGCCGCAGACCTTCAAACCGATGGGCAAGGTGTACGACTCCGGCAACCCGCGGCAGGTGTCGGTCGTGACCGTGCAGGCGATCAAGGCCGGAGCGCTCATCGTCCGCGGCCCTGACGGCTCCGTGTACTTCGCCCGACAGCTGGCGAAGGGCGAGGCCTACCGCGTGCCCCAGCTGGCCGGCCTGACGCTGGACGTCTCGGCGCCGCACGACTTCCAGGTGTTCGTGGCCGGACAGTCCCAGGGCGTGCTGCCAGCCCAACAGGTGCTGGCGTCGAAACTTGGGACCGGGGCCGCGCCGGCGACGGCGCCTCGGGCCGCCGCGGCGCCGCCGGCCCCAGTTGTCGCGCCCCCGCCGACAAGCCGGCCCCCTACGCCCTGACGCCGGAGTTGGGTTTCGCGTCGGGACGGACTATTTTGCGCAAGCCATGACCGCCGAAGCTCACACCGCCGTTCGCCCCTGGCGCGCGATCCATCGCCGAAAGAGCCGCAAGATCCGGGTCGGGTCCGTCGAGGTGGGCGGCGATGCGCCGATCAGCGTCCAGTCGATGACCAACACGCTGACCGCCGACGCCAAGGCGACCATCGAGCAGATCCGTCAGCTGGAAGAGGCCGGCGCCGACATCGTCCGCGTCTCCTGCCCCGACGAGGACTCAACCGCCGCCTTCCGGGAGATCGCCCGGGCCGCCAAGGTCCCGCTCGTGGCGGACATCCACTTTCACTACAAGCGGGGCATAGAGGCGGCTGAGGCTGGCGCGGCTTGCCTGCGGATCAATCCGGGCAACATCGGCAACGCCCAGCGGGTGCGTGATGTCATCCAGGCGGCTCGCGACAATGGCTGCTCGATGCGGATCGGCGTGAACGCCGGGTCCCTGGAGCGCGACCTGCTGGAACAGTACGGCGAGCCCTGCCCTGACGCGATGGTCGAGAGCGCCCTGCGCCACGCCCGCATCCTGCAGGACCACGACTTCCACGAGTTCAAGATCAGCGTGAAGGCGTCCGATCCCTTCATGACCGTGGCCGCCTATCAGCAGCTGGCCGAGGTCATCGACTGCCCGCTGCACCTGGGTGTCACCGAGGCCGGCGCCCTGCGCACCGGCACCGTCAAGTCGTCCATCGGCATCGGCGCGATGCTCTGGGCCGGGATCGGCGACACTATCCGCGTCAGCCTGGCGGCCGATCCGGTGGAGGAGATCAAGGTCGGTTTCGACATCCTGAAGTCGCTTAGCCTGCGCCACCGCGGCGTGAACATCATCGCCTGCCCGTCCTGCGCCCGGCAGGGCTTTAACGTGATCAAGACCGTGGAAGCGCTGGAGGAGCGGCTGGCGCACATCGCCCAACCCATGAGCCTGTCGATCATCGGCTGCGTCGTGAACGGTCCGGGCGAGGCGCTGATGACCGACCTCGGCTTCACCGGCGGCGGCAAGGGCTCGGGCATGGTCTATGTGGCCGGCAAGCCCGACCACAAGATGGACAACGACGGCATGGTCGAACACATCGTCGGTCTGGTGGAGGCCCGCGCCGCCGAACTGGCCGCCGCCAAGCTGGCCCAGGCGGCGGAGTAACAGCATCGACACAAAAATGACGCCTGCGTCACTCTTGCACAGGCGACACTTCCGCGCTTAGGTGCGCGTCCAATTCTTGGGAGGGACGAATGTCCGCGGACGGCAACTGGAAAGTCACGATCAACACGCCGATGGGCGCCCGCACGATGGCGGTGTCCATCGCCACCAGCGGCGACACCTTCACCGGTAAGGTCGATTCGGAAATGGGCGCGCAGGAAGTCACCGGCAAGATCGACGGCGACACCCTGACCTGGAGCACCGACATCACCAACCCGATGCCGATGAAGCTCGAGTTCAACGCCAAGGTCGACGGCGACAAGATGACGGGCAACTGCAAGCTCGGGATGTTCGGCAACGCCGCCCTCACCGGCGAACGCGCCTAACCGATCCACGCCTCAAGGCGTCGAAAAGGCCCCTGCCGACGACGGCAGGGGCCTTTTTTGTTGTCGCCGATTCCTAGCGTCAGTCGACCGGCTTCACCGCGTCGGCGGCCCGGCTGGCGGCGTTGCTCACGCCCTGAGCCGCGCCGGCTGCGCTCTCGGCGACGGTGGAGGCTGCGCCCGTCACCGCCTCCGTCCGCAGGGTGTCGTTGCGGTTGGACTGCAACAGGAAGAAGGCCACGACGGCCACAAGGGCCAGGACCGCGATGCCGATCAGCACCCCGCCCATGCCCGAGCCACCGCCCGCATCCACATAGGTCGTCCCAGCGTCGCGCTCGATGACCCGTTCGGTCATCACGCCATCGCTTCGCTCGGTCACGCGTTCCGTCGCCATTTGATATCTCCGTGTGTCCCGGGGGCGTAACACCTACGCTGCGGAGGCGTTCCGATCCCGGCGACCGCCCGCGAGAGCACGGCTGAGCGGCAAAGCGGTTTCCACTTTTCGAGGAGGCGCGCTACAGACAGCGCCCTTCGAAGGACGGAACACGTGCGACTTCCCCAGGCTAGGCTCGATCAGGTGCTCGATCGCTTCCGCGAGATCGAGGCGCGCATGGGCGCGGCCAGCGACGGGGCCGAGATCGTGCGCCTGTCCAAGGAACATGCCGAGCTGAAGCCGGTGGCCGACGCGGTCATGGCCCTGGAGAAGGTGAAGTCTCAGGCGCCGGAACTCGAGGAAATGCTGGCGTCGGGCGACCCCGACATGGCCGAGATGGCCCGCGATGAGTTGGAGGCGCTGAAGGACAAGCTTCCGGCGCTGGAGCATGAGGTCGCTCTGCTGCTCGCGCCGAAGGACCGCGATGAGAACGCCTCGGCGATCTTGGAAGTGCGCGCTGGCACCGGCGGCGACGAGGCCGCCCTCTTCGCCGGCGACCTGTTCCGTATGTACTCCCGCTATGCCCAGCTGCAGGGCTGGCGCGTCGAGATCGACAGCGTCACCGAAGGCGAAATGGGCGGCTACAAGGAAGTCGTCGCCGCGATCACCGGCGACGGCGTCTTCGGACGGCTGAAGTTCGAGAGCGGCGTCCACCGCGTGCAGCGCGTGCCAGCCACCGAGGCCCAGGGGCGCATCCACACCTCGGCCGCCACCGTCGCAATCCTGCCCGAGCCCGAGGACGTGGAGATCGAGATCCGCGACCAGGACCTGCGCATCGACACCTACCGCTCGTCCGGCGCTGGCGGCCAGCACGTGAACAAGACCGACTCCGCCGTCCGCATCACCCACCTGCCCTCCGGAATCGTGGTGACCAGCTCCGAGAAGTCGCAGCACCAGAACCGCGCCCGCGCCATGAAGGCCCTGAAGGTCAAGCTGTACGACCAGCAGCGCGAGGCTCTGGACACCGCTCGCGCCGACGCGCGCAAGAGCCAGGTGGGCTCGGGCGACCGCTCGGAACGTATCCGCACCTATAACTTCCCGCAGGGCCGGGTCACCGACCACCGGATCAACCTGACCCTCTACAATCTGCCCAAGATCATGGAGGGCGAGTCCCTCGACGACGTGATCAACCCGCTGATCGCCGAGGACCAGGCCGCGCGGCTGGCGGCGCTGGAAGACGAGTTCAACTAGGTCCCGGCGGCGCTTTGCGGCGGCGGTTGAGCAGGGTCCGCGCCCGACCCATCAGCTCGCCCGCCCCCTTGCGGAACCCGCCGAAGCTCAGCCCCACGGTGTCGGCCATCGCCGCCCCTCGCTCGCCCATCGGCATCGGCGCGCCCGTCGTGGAATCCATCGCCGTCTGATGCTCGATCTCGGCGTTGAGCTCGGCGCCGATGAGCACCAGCATCACCGAGAACCAGACCCACAGCATGAAGCCGATCACCGCCCCCAGGGAGCCGTAGGTCGCATCCAGGCGCGCGACGTTGTTGAGGTACCAGGAGAAGGCCGCCGAGCCCGCCATCCACATGAACGCGGCGATGGCGCTGCCCGGAACCAGCCACCGCCACTGGGCGCGCTGCCGGCTGGGCCCATACCGGTAGGCGACACAGAACGCCGCCGCGGCGACGGCATAGACCAGCGGCCACCGCGCCGCGATCAGCCACTCCTCGCGAATCCATAGCGCCTCCAGGATCAGCGGCAAGGCGACGAGAATGCCGGCGACCAGGGCCATGAAGGCCAGCAAGGCGATGGTGAAGCCATAGGTGATCGCCGTCCGCCGGACGAAGCCGCGCTTCTCCGTTTCGTCGTAGGCGATGTTCAGCCCGTCGAAGAGCGACTTCATGCCGGCGCTGGCGCTCCATACCGACAACAGCAGACTGACAACGAAGGCCAGCGACAGCCCGCCCCGCTCGCCGGTGGCCAGCCGCAGCATCTGCTCGCCCAGCAGGCGCACCGCCTCCGCCGGGAAGATGGTGGAGAGCTGAACCAGCTGTTCCTCGACCAGCCGGACATCGGCGATCAGGCCATAGAGCGAGACGAACACGCCGAGAGCGGGAAAGACGGCCAGCAGGGTGTAGTAGGTGACGCTGCCCGCCACGACCGTCAGGCGATCCTCGCCGATCTCCCGCCAGGTCCGCCAAAGAATGTCCGTCCAGCCACGCAATGGGATATGCCGCGGCGTTTCGGCGACGCGACCACGGCCGGGCTCCTGCTGCTCGAAGTGCGGCGCCTCGGCGACCGTCTGGCGGCTCAGGCCCGGTTGCGGCGGGGGTTCGATCGGGGCCGGCGGCGGCGGTCGCCGGCGCGCCGCCTGCCACCATCCCGCCGCGAGGACCGCGGTCAGGGCCCACGGCGCGAGCGCGCCTACGGAGCGAACGGACCGTTGGCGCGGCGGCGAAGACGGATGTGTGGCGGCCACGCGGCGCTCCCCTGCGACGGTACGGCTAACCCCTGGGGATCGGGCTCCGTTCCGTCCGACCTTGAGCATCGGCCGGCTTTCGGCCAGAAGCCGCCTATGAGCGGCCACGTCGCGGCGATCTTTCGCCATCCCGTGAAGGGCTTCACGCCCGAACCCCT
>JAIXTR010000344.1 GCA_027483845.1 Caulobacteraceae bacterium
CCCCTGTTCAAGCCCAAGGGCTACATGACCGACTACCTCGCCGACGAGGCGATCCGGTCGATCAAGGCGAACCGCAACCGACCGTTCTTCATCTACTTCGCGCCCAATGCGATCCACACGCCGCTGCAGGCCAAGAAGGAAGACTATGACGCCCTGCCGCAGATCAAGGACCATCGCCTGCGGGTGTATGGCGCCATGGCGCGGAACCTGGACGCCAACGTCGGCCGGATCCTGCAGGCGCTGAAGGACGAGGGCCTGGACCAGAACACCCTGGTGATCTTCACCAGCGACAACGGTGGCGCGGGCTACATTGGCCTGCCGGACGTGAACAAGCCCTACCGCGGCTTCAAGTCGACCTTCTTTGAAGGCGGCGTCCATTCGCCGTTCTTCATGCGCTGGCCGGGCGCGATCCCCGCCGGCTCGCGCTACCCCTACCCGGTCGGCCACGTGGACATCTTCGCCACCGCCGCCGCGGCCGCCAGCGCCAGCCCGCCGACCGATCGCAAGATCGACGGCGTCGATCTGTTGCCGTTCATCCAGGGCAAGCAGACCGGTCGCCCGCACCAGACGCTGTTCTGGCGCTCGGGCCAGTACAAGATGGTCCGTGACGGCGACTGGAAGCTGCAGTCCAACGAGGCCCGGAACAAGGTCTGGCTGTTCAACCTGGCGGCGGACCCCACCGAGAAGACGGATCTCTCCAAGGCCGAGCCCGCCCAGGTGCAGCGACTGCTGGCTCTGCTCCGCGCCCAGGACGCCGAAGCCGTGAAGCCCATGTGGCCCTCATTGCTGCAAGGCCCGGTGTTCGTCGATCGCCCCAGCGGCCAGCCGCAAAAGCCGGGCGACGAATACGTCCTCTGGGACAACTGACCATGGCGCCGCTGCTGCCCCCATCGACCAACGGTGCGTACCGGGGCAGCCGCGCTTCGCCCTGGTTCCTGGGTCTGGCGGCGCTGGGAACCATCGTCCCCGGACTGATCCACAGCTTCCTGCCGGATGGCGGGGCGCAGGTGATCGCGCGGCTGGACCTGGGCGCGCAGGCGGAACTGGTGCGGGCGCTGTTTGCCTGGGAGGGCGCGACCCAGCTCGCCCTCGGCCTCGGCATGCTGGCCGTCGCCTTGCGTTATCAGCCGCTCACGCCGCTGTTTCTGGCGCTCGTCATCGTGGAGCGCGGGCTGATGAGCCTCTACGGGTGGGTCCTGCGGCCGCCCTCAAGCGGACATCACCCGCCCGAACACTTCGCCAGCCCCGTCGTGGTGGGACTGGCGATCGTGTTCCTGGTCCTGTCGTTGCGGGACCGTCCGGCCGACGCCTAGGGCGCGACGGCTGCCTTGGTGCGGATGTTGAGCTGTCCGGCTAGGCCGGCCTTCCGATGGTGCTCGATGGCATGCATCTCAGGCGACATGGCCATGTTCCGAAAGGCTTCCAGAGACGGGTACTCGACCAGGGCGACCATGTCCCAGAGGTCCTCGACCTCGCCGATCATCAGGCTGGTCACCGCACCGGAGTACAGCATTCTGCCGCCCAGCTTCTCGACCAGCTTGCTCACCTCTGCGCCGTACCGGGCATAGGCCTCCCGCCCGGTCAGATGCGCATCCGAGCCGTCGGCGTACTCCGCCTTCGCCTTGAATTTCAGTAGGTTGACCATCACGTACGGACCGTCCTCGGGCGCGCCGAAGAAGGTCATCGCCTGTTCGGGATGGGGGAATACGGCGTTCTCGACCTTCACTGTCCTTGCCTCCCAATGAGCGCATCGATGACGTCCACGATCTCGGCGGGGCTGTCTTCCTGCAGGAAGTGACCGCCGGACAGGGTAACGTGCGGCTGGCCCTTCGCCCCCGGGATCCGGGCCTGGATCGGCGCATCGCCCCCGCGGGTGACCGGGTCGCCGTCGCTGAAGGCGGTCACCACCGGCTTGTCGAATTGTTCCAGCACCGCCCAGGCCGCGATGTTCTCGGCGACCGAGGCGTGCTCCGGCGTGACGGGCACAAGCTTCGGGAACTGGCGCGCGCCTTCTTTGTAGCTCTCATCGGGATACGGCGCGTCATAGGCGGCCACCTCGGCCTCCGACAGGGTCCGGCCCGTGCCCATGTTGATGATCCCGCCGATGGGCATCACAGGGATCGACTGGCTCATTTCCAGCCACGCCTTGAAGCCATCGGTCATGCCGCCACCGACCGGCAGCCCCGTATTGGCGATCACAAGACCCGCAAATCGTTCCGGGAATGCCGCCACCAGGCGCAGACCGATCAAGCCGCCCCAGTCCTGGCAGAACAGGGTCAGGCCCGAGAGGTCCAGGGCTGTGAGCCATTGGCTCATCCAGGCGACGTGACGCTCGTACGTATAGTCGGTCCGTTTGGCCGGCTTGTCCGAGCGGCCGAAGCCGATCAGATCGGGCGCGATCACCCGCCGCCCCTTGGCGACGAGACCCGCGATGATGTGGCGGTACAGGTAGGCCCAGGACGGCTCGCCGTGCATCAGCAGAACGGGCGCGCCATCCCGCGGCCCCTCGTCCACGTAATGCAGACGCAACACCGTGCCGTCCGCGTCCCTCACGTCGAAGTACTTCGGCGCATAGGACCAGTCCGCCAAGCCCTCGAAGCGCGCGTCTGGCGTCCGCAATACGTCCATGTTTGGTCTCCCCGGCGTTATAGTGACATAATGCATGTCACTATAACGCGAAGTCAACGCAGGCGACTCGACAGCACCCGCCTGCCTGGGCGAGATGGGGCGATGAAGCCCCCGCCTTCCCAGGTCGAACCCGAGGTCGCGGATGGCCGCCGGCGCCGCGGCCTGGACAATCGCGCCCGCATCGTCGCGGCGATGGTCGAGATCGTTCGAGGCGACGAGGTGGCGCCCAGCGCCGAGCGGGTCGCCGCCCGCGCCGACGTCGGCCTGCGCACGGTCTTCCGGCACTTCCAGGACATGGACAGCCTCTACCGCGAGATGGCGATGGTCATCGAGCGCGAGATCCGGGTGATCCTCGACCAGCCGCTGGAGTCCCCGACCGGCGCCGACCGTATCGTCGAACTGATCGCCCGGCGCAGCCGGGCCTTCGAGATCATGGCGCCGTTTCGCCGGGCCTCCGAGGCCTTCCGCCATCGGTCGAAGTTCCTGGGAACCGACTACGCCCGGTTGGTCACCAAGCTGCGCGAGATCCTGGAGCGCGAACTCCCGCCGGATGTGGCGAGCGATCCGATGCGGCTGGAGGCGATGGACCTTTTGCTCAGCTACGAGGCCTGGTCGCGGCTGCGGCGCGACCAGGGCCTGACCGTCGATCAGGCACGCTCCGTTCTTGAGGTCGCGACCCGCGCGCTTGTTCGATAAGGCGCCGATCCTGAACCTGGGAAACAATTGCCCGCGCCAGACCGGCGAACCGTGGCCGCGCTGTGTCTTGTATGTCCATGAATTCGGATTTTCCTCGAATTCAATACTTACTTGATCGACATTTTGCAGGAACGTTTCAATTCCGAACTGCGAACTGAAACAAAACACGCATTCTTCATTTGACGCATTTCTTGCACGACATGGTCCACCCAAGTGCCGCTGACCGCGCGCATGAGGGCGATCCCATTGGCCAGAACAGAGGCAATGACAGTGCAAATATCAACAAGTTCCGCAACTTACGGAGCGAGTCAGGCGCAGCGCGTCCTGGCCTCGCTCCTCCAGCCAGCATCGCAGACCGCTGGGCAAGAACAGCCGGGTAAAACCAAGGGCGCCGGCGGCCCGCCGCCAGGCCCGCCGCCCGGACCTCCACCCAGCGGCGGCGCGAGCCAGTTTTCGTCCGGTACGCTCTCAAGCTTGCTTTCGACCCAGGAGAGCTCAGGCGCCGACGACCTCGCGAGCAAGCTGATCGAGGACGCCGACAGCGACGGGGACGGCGCCCTAAGCCTGACGGAAATCCAGACCAGCCTGGGCGCGGAGGCGAGCGACGAGCTGACCGCCGCGGTTTCTGATCTGGACACGGACGGCGACGGCAAGCTGAGCGCCGAGGAACTCTCCGCCGGCCTGGAAGCCAACCGGCCCGAACGCTGCGGCCCGCCGCCACCACCGTCCAGCTCCGACATCGCCTCCCAACTGCTGGGCGATGTGGATTCCGACAGCGACGGCGCGCTCAGTCTCTCGGAGATCACCTCGAAGCTGGGCGTCGACGAGGATGCCGATCTGACCAGCGCCTTCGGCAAGCTGGACACCGACGGCGACAGCCTCTTGAGCACCGCCGAGCTCACGGCCGCCCTCGACGCCTTCCAGGCGACGCGCGGCTACGGCGAGACGAAGAGCCAGTCGATCATCACGGCCTGACAGACGGCGGTCGGCGCAGAACGCTCCGACCGCTACGCCTCCAGCTCGATGTCCCAGTACAGGTAGTCGAGCCAGCTTTCGTGCAGGTGATGCGGCGGGAACCGACGGCCGCGCTCCTGAAGTTCATGGGCGCTGGGCCGCCTTGGCTTCAGGCGCGGGTGCATATGCGCCTCGTGCGGCGTGCGGCCGCCCTTGGTCAGGTTACAGCGCGCACAGGCGGTGACGATGTTCTCCCAGGTCGTGCGACCGCCGCGGGACCGGGGAATGACGTGGTCGAACGTCAGATCGGCGTCGGCCGTGCAGTACTGGCAGGTGAAGCTGTCGCGAAGGAAGAGGTTGAACCGGGTGAAGGCCGGCGGCCGGTCCTGGGTCACGTAGCTCTTCAGCGACACCACGCTGGGGAGCTTCATGGAGAACGAGGGCGAGTGGACTTCCTGATCGTAGGTGGAGACCACGTCCACGCGGTCGAGGAAGACCG
>JAIXTR010000211.1 GCA_027483845.1 Caulobacteraceae bacterium
GCTGGAAATCAAGCGCCTGGAGGCCCTGGCCGCCGTCCATCCGACGGTGCTGAAGGCGCTGCGGCAGGGCCGGCTGACGTTGAAGCAGGTCCGCCTGTTCGCCCGTCTGCCCGATCAGAAGCAACAGGCCGAGATCGCCCAGACCGCACTCGACGGCTACTTCCAGGATTATCAGCTGCGCGCCGTGGTCGAACACGACCGGGCGACGGTCGATGACGACCGCTTCACCCTGGTCGGCATCGACCGCTACCTGGCCGCGGGTGGCCGGGTCGCCTCGGATCTGTTTGGCGAATATCCCGACTTCCTGCTCGATCCGGAGGTCCTGCAGGGCGCCTGGCGCGAGCGCGTCCAGCCGATCGTCGATCATTTGAAGGCCGAGGGGCTGGCGGTGTTTGTCGGCCGCGAAGCCGGATACAGCGCGCCGGACGGCTTCTTCCGTCTCCCGCATGTCTGGGAGCGTGACCTGGACGATGGCCAGAAGACGGCCCTGTCCGACGCCCGCTATCAGGTCACCCAACTCGAGAGCGCCTTGCAGGATCTTGATCCGTCCACGGAAGAGGCGCCTGCCCAGCTTGCGCCCCTGGTCAGCGCCTTCGGCGTGGCGGCGGGCGCGGGGCTGACCCGCAGCAAAATCGGCGCAGTGCTGCTCACCCCGTCGGATGGGCACGGCCTGGCGGCGACCTTCTTCTCGGTCCCTCTCCCCATCGAGGATCTGCCGCAGGAAGAGGAAGCCGAGGACGACGAGGTGACGAGCGGCGGTCGGTTTGGCGGGGCGTCCAACGACGTGGAGGTTCCCCGCGCGGATGTGGAGGTCGAGGGCGCCAGTCACGTCCTGCATGAGACCCGCACTGACGTGGCCACACGCGGTCTGATCCGTGACTTGGCCGATGATCCAAGCGCCGCGCTGACGGTCCTGGTCGCCCAGCTCTTCAAGCAGTTGGCCCTGCATTCCAGCGGGGCGCTCGATGGTTCGGCCTCGCAGATCGCCGCCACCCGCTATCAGCGCGGATCCCAGGCCCCGATCGCGGCGCTGGACGGGGAGGTGCGCGGCCGGCTGGACGCCCGACGCGAGGCCTATCGCGCCTCGGGGCTGCGGCCGATCACCTGGGTTGAGACCCTGCCCCACGGGGAGAAGATGGCCTTGCTGGGGGAGCTGACCGCGGTGTCGCTCAACATTCGCGAAGCCCGCACCAGCCTTCTCCGCCACGGCGCCCGCGCCGAGGCGGCCGAGATCGCGGCGCTGTGCGGCGCGGACATCTCGGCCCACTGGACGCCGGACGAGGCCTATCTGGCGGTCCATTCCAAGGCCCAGCTGCTGGCGATGCTGGACGAGCTGGAGGTGGAAGACGACCGCGCCAAGACCCTGAAGAAGGACGCCCTGGTGACGTTTGTCGCCGAAGCGGCGGCCGAACGGCAGTGGGCGCCGGCGGTCCTGTCCTGGGATCGCCCGGCGGCGCTCGACGAGGCCGACGACGGGGCCCCGGCTGACGAGGACGCTGGAGAGGCTGAAGTCGACAGCATGGCTAAACCCGAGGCGGAAGGGGAAGCGGAGGCCGAGCCGGTCGCAGACGCCATCGCGGCATGATCCAGGAGAGCCCCCGTCCCATCGGCGGGGGCTCTCGTTATGCGCCCGAAAGGATCAAGGGAGGGGGTGGACGGGCGAGCCCGTCGGGACTGGAGGGAGGCACCCTCCGCCGCGGGTGAGCGGAAACCCCGTCATGAACGCCATGCTCCCCCTCTTCGCCACGGCTGCCGCCTCCGATCCGGCATCGCACAAGGCCGCTAATATCCTGGCCGCAGCCCGGGCCCTGACCCCCCAGCTGAACCGCTCTCGGGCGCTCGACCGCCGGCTGGTGGCCAACACCATGACCATGGCCTTCGGCGGCTCCGACGCCGACGGCGCGTGGATCTGGCGCGACGCCTATGACGCCGTCGAGGCGGCTTTGGTCCTGCAGTTGCGTCGCCTGTCGCCGCAGATCAGCCGGCTGGAAGATTCGCCGGCCGAGATCTGCGCCTTGCTGGCCAATCTCGCCGACCTGGGCCTCACCCACACGCGGCGCAGTGAAGAGCAGGTCGCGCTGGACCAGTTCTCGACACCGCCGCAGTTGGGCGCCCTGGCGGTACTGGCAGCCCAAATCCGGCCGGGCGACCAGGTCCTGGAGCCGTCCGCCGGCACTGGCCTTTTGGCCGTGCTGGCCGAGGCCTGCGGCGGATGCGTGACTCTGAACGAGATCGCAGGTCAACGCGGCGCCATCCTGGAGGGATTGTTTCCCTTGGCTGCTCGCAGCGCCCATGACGCCCGGCATCTGAAAGACATCCTGCCCGCGTCCGGCAACTTCCACGCGGTCGTCGCCAACCCGCCCTTCCAGGTGCTGGAAGACCACCTGCATGCCGCCCTCGACACCTTGGCCGACGGCGGGCGGCTCTCGGCGATCGTGCCGACGCGGCTGTTCGAGGATGGCGCATCCATGCGCCGTCTGGCGTCGCGGGGCGCGGTCGTCCTGCGTCTGGCCTTCCCGCCCCGCGCTTACGCCAAGCACGGAACTTCCGTCGAAACCGGACTGCTGGTTGTGGACCGGGGCCAGGGTGGCGAGACCGCACCGGTGATCGCGGCCGAAACCTTGGCCGATGCGGCCCGGGCTGCGGGCGCCGTTGCGCCGCGCCCAAGCGCCCAGCCTCGCCAGTTCCGGGCCGTCTCCAACGTGGCCATCCTGGCGCCGCGGGCCCGCGCCCTGGCGACCCCATCGAACCGCCTTGCCTTTCTGGCGACGACGGCACCCCTCGCTTACGAGACCAAGGCGTGGTCGGGCGAGGGACACGATGTCGGCCTCTACCAAGCTTACCGGCTGGGCCGCATCGGCTTCCCGGAGGGCCGTCCCCACCCCTCCCCCCTCGTGGAATCTGGCCCCATGGCCTCGGTCGCGCCGCCGGCGCCGACCTACCGGCCGATCTTGCCCGCCAAGATCACAGACCAGGGCCTGGTCTCGGACGCGCAGCTGGAGACGGTGATCTATGCCGGCGAGGCCCACGCCACCCTGCTGCCCGGCCGCTGGCGGCTCGGTGACGCGCCGCACCAAGTGACCCTGGTGGCAGAGGACACCCCGGACGCGGTCAGTTTCCGGCGCGGGTTCTTCCTTGGCGACGGCACCGGCTGCGGCAAGGGCCGCCAGATTGCCGGCGTCATCGCCGACAACCTTTCGCAGGGGCGGACCCGCGCGGTGTGGCTGTCCAAAAACGACGCTCTGTTGGAGGACGCCCGTCGCGACTGGACCGCCATCGGCGGCGCGGCCAGCGACCTGACCCCGCAATCGGCCTGGAAGCAGGCCAACGCCATTCGCCTTGATCGCGGAATCCTATTCACCACCTACGCCACCTTGCGCCAGCCGGCGCGCGGAGACCGGGCGTCGCGGCTCGATCAGATCGTCGCTTGGCTGGGGGCGGACTTCGACGGCGTGATCGTCTTCGACGAGGCGCACGCCATGGCCAACGCCGCTGGCGGCGCGAAAGGCGCGCGGGGGCCCAAGAAGGCCTCGCAGCAGGGCATGGCGGGCTTGGCCCTGCAGAACCGGCTGCCCGACGCCCGCATTCTCTATGTCTCGGCGACGGGCGCCACGACGCCGGAGAACCTGGCCTATGCCGCGCGGCTGGGCCTGTGGGGCGGCCCGGATGCGCCGTTCCCGACCCGGGAGGCGTTCATGGACGCCGTCGAGACCGGCGGCGTGGCCGTGATGGAGTTGATCGCCAGGGAGCTGAAGGCGATGGGTCTCTACATCGCCCGCTCGCTGTCGTTCGATGGCGTGGAGTACGACGCGCTGCGTCATCCACTGAGCGCCGACGACATCGGCATCTGGGACGCTTGGGCCGACGCCTACCAGCTGATCCACCACAATCTGCGCGCCGCGCTGGAGGCGGTTGGGGTCACCGAGGACGGCAAGCCTAAGAGCGGCCAGGCGGCGTCGGCCGTGATGTCGGCCTTTGAGGGCTCCAAACTGCGCTTCTTCGGCCATTTGCTGGCCGGCCTGAAGGCGCCGTCCCTCGTGGCTTCGATCCGCAACGACCTGGCGGCTGGTCGCTCGGCCATCGTCCAGGTGGTTTCGACCAATGAGGCGGTCATGGAGCGGCGGCTGGCCGAGATCCCGCCGGAGGAATGGAACAACCTCGCCGTCGATCTGACCCCAAAGGATCAAGTGCTCGACTATCTGATGGGCGCCTTCCCGATCATGGCGATGGACGCCGTCGAGGACGAGGACGGTAACGTCACCATGGTCCCGGTGATGGTCGATGGCGCGCCTGTCGTCAGCCAGGCGGCTCTGCGTCTGCGCGACGAACTGGCGACCCATCTGGCCTGCCTGCCAGCAGTGCCGGGCGTGCTGGACGCCGTGCTCGAGGCGCTGGGTCCTGAGCAGGTCGCTGAGATCACCGGGCGCAGCCGACGGGTGATCCACCGCGACGGCCGCCGCGTGGTCGAGCGGCGCAGCGCCTCGGCCGCCAAGGCCGAGACCGACGCCTTCATGAGCGGCAAGAAGCGCGTGTTGGTCTTCTCCGACGCGGGCGGGACCGGGCGCAGCTATCACGCCGATCTGGGCGTCCCCAACCAGCAGCGCCGGGTCCACTATCTGGTCGAGCCGGGCTGGCGAGCCGATGCGGCGATCCAGGGCCTGGGCCGTTCGCACCGCACCAACCAGGCCGTTGCGCCGCTGTTTCGACCGGTGACCACGGACATCCACGGCGAGAAACGGTTTTTGTCGACCATTGCGCGGCGGCTCGACAGCCTGGGCGCCCTGACCCGGGGCGAGCGCCGGACAGCGGGCAACGGCCTGTTCCGGGCCGAGGACAATCTCGAAAGCCCTTGGGCGCACCGCGCGCTGCAGGCCTTCTACGTCGCGCTGCACTTCGGCAACGTCGAGGCGATGGACCGCGAGACCTTCGAGGCCAAGACCGGCCTGCGCTTGATGGACGGCGACGGCGAGCTGCGGGCGTCTGACGACTTGCCGGCGATGAACACCTTCCTCAATCGGTTACTCGCCCTTCGCATCGCCGATCAGAACAGCCTGTTCTCGGCGTTCGACGAGATCCTGACCAGCATCCTAGAGCGCGCGGCGGCCTCCGGAGCGCTCGACCGGGGGATGGAGGACATCGTCGCCGACGACCTGTCGGTGCTCGACGAAGAGGTCATCCGCACAGATGCGGTGACCGGGGCGGAAACCCGTCTGCTGCGCTTCCAGGTGCGCACGGCCCGCGCGCTGATGAGCGCCGAGACAGCTTTGGCGGAGACCGATCCGGAAGCACGGGTGTTCGCCGTCAATTCGAAGTCCGGCCGCGCGGCCTTGGTCGTTCAGGGCCTGACTACGACCAACGACGACGACCGGCTCGTGCCGGCGGTCCGTCTGATCCGGCCAGAGAAGCGCAGCGTTGCGCCGCTGAAGGCCTATGAGGAATCGGCCTGGGAGGGGACGGACGAGGCTGCCTGGCGCGCGGCCTGGGACGCCGAATTGGCGGCGGCGGACCCGTGGGTCACCCGCGAGCTCGTGTTGGTGGCGGGGTTGCTGTTGCCGATCTGGAGCAGCCTGCCTGACAAGCGGACCTCGGTGCGACGGCTGAAGGCGCCTGACGGGCGCCGTTGGCTTGGCCGTCTTCTGGACCCGGCCCAGGTCACGCCACTGAAGATAGCGCTCGGGCTGACTGACACCGCCAGCGCCGTGGGTGATGGCGAGGCGGCCACCCGGCTGGTCCTTTCGGAGGGAGCCTCCGTGGCCTTGAGCGGCGGGCTGTGGCTGCGCCGGGCCAAGGTGATGGACCGCTGGCGGCTGGAGATCGTCGGGGCGGGGGCTCAGCGCACCAGCTTCGTGGCGCTTGGTTGCTTCGTTGAGATCATCGCCTACACGCCGCGCGTCTTTGTGCCGACCGATCGACCCGACGTGCTGAGCGAGATCCTCGATCGCTGGCCCGCCCAGACGATCCTGCCGGCCGCAGCCTAGCAGATCTGGGATGAGGGAGCCGCCGGTGATCCGCCGGCGGCTGTTTCCATGCCGGCGGCCCGGCCGGCAAAGGGCTGGAGGAAGGGACGGAGCGGGCAAGCGCTCCGGGATTGGCCTGGGGGCGAGCCCGAGGTCCCATGTCCACCCCCCTCAACGACCTGATCAATGACATCATCGCCCGCATCGAGGCTGGCGTGCCGCCGTGGCGCCAGGCCTGGAAGGCCAGCGCCGATCCCAAGGCGCCACTACGCGCGACCGGCGAGCCCTTCAGCGGCAGCAACGCCTGGCTTCTCGCCTTCGCGGGCGCGTTGCGCGGCTATCGCTCGCCCTACTGGTTCACCTTCCGCCAAGCGCTTTCGATCAATGCCCCTGTGGCCAAGGGTGAGAAGGGCTCGCCCGCGATCCTCTACAAGACCAGGGTGGTGGGTGATCCCGCCGATGGAGCCGACGTGGGGCCGGCCGACGACACCGGCGATCCTCGTATCCTGCGCTACTTGAAGACCTATAGCGTGTTCAACGCCGAGCAGCTGACAGACTGTCCGCAGCAATATCTCAACGTCGTTGAACCCGATCCGGCCGCCCGCGCGGCAGCGCGCAACGCCGTGCTGGATGCGATTCCGGCTCGAGTGGAATTTGGCCGCGGGACGCCCTGCTATGTGCCGGCGCTCGATCTGATCCGGCTTCCCCTTCCGGAAGCCTTCGACACGCCCGACGACTTCCTGGCCACCAAGGCGCACGAGCAGCTGCACTGGTCGGGCGCGGCTCATCGGTTGGATCGCACCTTCGGCAAACGCTTCGGCGACGAGGCCTACGCCTTCGAAGAACTGGTCGCCGAGATCGGCGCGGCGGCGCTCGGTCTACGCATCGGGCTCGCACCGCAGCTGCTGGACAGCCATGCGGCCTATCTTGGCCACTGGGCGAAAATCCTGCGGCATCGTCCCTCGGCCCTTCTCGAAGCGTCCGGCCATGCCCAACGGGCCGTCGACTATCTGCTGGCGTTCAGCGCCCAGGCCGCGGTCGCCGACTTGGCCGCCTGAAGCCGGCCGTTCCCATCATCTTGCAAGGAGGCCGCCATGGGCTGGCTCTACATGCGCTCGCTGGAGGGGCACGCGACCCCCAAAGCCTATCTCGATGCGCAATTCACCTACGACCGGGACACCGGCCGCTCTCGCGTGCTGGCCTCAAGTGTGGTCGGACGGCGCACCTACTACGCCGCCGTCGAATGGATCAGCGCCGGAACGGAGGCGCGGGAGGTCTGGGGCCTGGTGTGCTTGGTGCGCCATAACCCGCGCGACCGGGAGGGCCTGGTGTTCGGCTACAAAGACATGTCCGAATCCATGGGCCCGTGCGAGTCCGACTGCCCTGCGCGCATTCTCGACCTGCTGACGGCGACCGACAACACCTACGCCCTGGCTTGGCGCGAGCGGTGCCGGTCCGGTTTGGCCCTTCGGGCTGGGCGCGCCGCCAAGCCGACACCCAAGCCTGGTGATGTCGTGGTGCTGGCCGAGCCGCTGTTGTTTCGAGACGGCCGGACGTTCTCCCGCTTCGAGGTGGTCTCTTTGCCTGGACGCAAGCGCGGCGGTCTCGTCTATCGCAGCGAGTTGGGCGGCCTTTACCGCATCCCCAAGCTCAAGGACCGCGTCTACCTCATCGAGCGGAAGTCCGGGCGCAGTCAAGCCTGAGCGCATGGGCGGACGGGTGGTGCGTGGCAGCGCCAAACGCTGAAGCCGAGGCGGCAAACGGTTGGTGTCGGCGGTGCTGCGGTCCTGGAGTCCTCTGGCTCTTGAGACCTCGCCACCGTCTGGCGCCCCCCACAAGGGACGCTCCGCTCAAAGCCCTTGTGGGCGTCCCCAGCCGTCGGCGCTGGGCGGTCGTCGAGCCGACGGGCTCAGAACCCCACTCCGACAAGGAACTCCCTAATGCCCTCCTCCGCCTTCGCGCCGCTGACCGGCGCGCTCACCCACTTCGAAGCCCAGGCCCTGACCCTGGATGACCCCCGGCCCCACCCTCACGAGCATGCTTTGATCCAGTTGGGTCATGCGGTGCTGACCGAGACCCTCGATGTCTTCGGCGAGACCGCACTCGAGGATTTCCAGGCCATCATCTGCGAGACGCTCATCGGGGCGTTTCACTCGGCCGCCCAACGCATCGAACGGGACGCGGATCGGGCCAGGGACGAGCTCAACCGGCTGAGCCGGGACTTCGACGGCTCCGAGATCGCTGACACCGAGATGCAGGACGCCACCCGAAAAGCCCGCGCCGCCGACGTCGCCTGCCTGGCCTTGGAGTTCGTGCGAGACGCCGCTGCGGCGAGCTACACCACGGCGACCGGCGAGGTGTGGTCCCCTTGGAAGGGACATGTGAAGGCCTCGCGCCTGACTGCCGCCCAGATCGACGCGCGCGACGCCCTGCGGACCGCCAAGGCTCGCAAGCACACCGCGACTGACCCTGGCGCCACCATCGTTGCGTTCCGCGCCGCGCCGCAAGCCGACACCGAGGACGACGCCCATCGCATCTTCGATGCGCTGAACTGGGCCCAGGCCCAATGGCCGGACATGGCGTTGGCGACGACAGGGGCCAAAGGCGGGGAGAAGATCGCCATCAAGTGGGCCAAGCAGAAGGCGGTCACCCTGGTGCTCGCCAAGGCCGACTTCGACAAAAACGGCCGCGCCGCCCCCTTCCGGGCCAACGACGAATTGATCGCCCTCGAACCGGTCTGTGTCCTGACCCTGGCGAACACCCTGAACGGCGCGCGCGGGGCGTCACTGCAGCCCTTCGGACCCGCCCTCAATCTCGGTCAAAAGGCCGCCGAACGAGGTATCCGCCACCTTCCAGTGAAGACACGCGGGTGACCCCGCAGGGCGTGGCCGACGGCGCGGTCACGCCCATTTGTCTGTTGGCGGTCTGTGGACAGGCGCGATGCCCCCTTTCCGGGCCGCAAATGTTCTACTTATGTTCTCAACCTCGCCGCCTGCCCCCGTGTCGGCAGGCTTTCGAGGTCTCATGCGTCCCGTTGTCATCGGTCTTCCCCTTCCCCTTCCCCTCGTGGGTTTTCGCATTTGCTGCGGATTCCCAAGCCCGGCCGACGACTGGATCGAAGACGCCATCGATGTCAGTCGCTTGGTGGTCACTAACCCCGCCGCCACCTTCCTGTGGCGGGCGTCCGGAGACTGCATGACGCCGACCATCCTGGACGGCGACTACCTGGTCTGCGACCGCTCGCTGGCCCCTGTCTCC
>JAIXTR010000580.1 GCA_027483845.1 Caulobacteraceae bacterium
CGAGAAAATCAGCCACGGCATTCCGGCCTTCGCCGTCGCGGGCAAGATGTTCGCCTACTACCGCCACAACCATCATGGCGACGGTCGGACCGTCGTCTGCGTGAAGACCGCCGGGCGCGACGAGCAGGAGTTCCTGCTGGAGGCCGATCCCGACACCTACAGCCGGCCCGCGTACCTCTATCCTTCGGGCTGGATCGCCGTGGACCTGGCCGAGCCGGACTGGGATCTGGTCGAGGCCCGCCTTGCGACCAGCTGGCGGCTGGCGGCGACCCGGCGGCTTACTGAATGACGGCCTTCACGACGCCGCGCTCTTCGGGGCTGGGGTTGCCGCCGCGATCCTGGCCGACCGGCTTGCTGGTGGCGAGGCGAAGAACCTCCAGATAGCTGGGCGCGGTCAGCATGCCCGGCAGCACGCCCTTGGCCCTCAGCAGGCGGTGGGTGCGGGGCAGGTTGTAGCAGGGCACATGCATGAACATGTGATGCTCGCAGTGGTAGTTTACGTAGTACGGCGCGAGGAGCGCCCGCTCCAGCAGATTGGCCCGCGTGGTGCGGGCGTGGCGCAGGGGATCCGGCTCATCCTTCGGTACGCAGGCGTGCTCGGCGATGTTGCGCAGCCGGGTGATCATCGGAAGCCAGGTGGCCTGGGGCAGCAGCCATAGGACCGGCCACGCCCACCAGAATCCGAACGGCGCCGTCGCCGCGACCGTGACGGCCATGCCGATCAGAAACCGCTTCCGCGACACCGCCGCGTCCCGCAGGATCGGCAGCAGCGGCTGGTCGGGCTTGCGCTCCCGCAGCCGCTTCACCAGGCCGGCCCAGCGCTGCTTGTAATAGGTCTGGCCGGTCAGATCGCGGACCAGCTTGCGGCGAAGGGACAGCCGCGTGATCGGGAAGGGCGCCGACAGGGCCAGGTCCGGATCCTCGGCCTGCTGGGCGAACTTGTGGTGCCCCAGGTGGTAGGTGCGATAGGCGGCGAGGCCGCCAGGGGTCAGCCGGTCGCCGAGGACATCGTTGACCTTGAGATCGCCGTGCAACGCGCCGTGGGCGGCGTCGTGCATCAGGATCGCCAGGCCCAGCTGGCGGGCGCCGATGATCATCACCGCCAGCGGGATGGTGATCGGGAAGGCCATGGCCATGCCGGCGGCCAGCCCGATGACGATCCAGGCGTGGGCCACCAGGGCGGGACCCTTCCAGGCGGATTTCTTCGCCAGGGGCGCCCACTCGTCGGGGGTGAAGTAGTCTTTCGGGGCGACACGGGCGGCGGCGGGCATCAGGCGTCTCCGGTCTTGCGGACGGGCTGGTGACGGAGAAGGGCGACCATCTCCTCGACGGCGTCGGCGACGGTGGCCTCGGTCGCGCCCTCGCGCAGGGCGACGCCCAGGGCGAGGGTCCAGAAGCGGCGGGCGACCGTGCCTGCGTCCTCGGCGGCGGACCAGCCGCGGCGGTGGCGGGTTTCGGCGTAGGCGCGGTCGCCCTCGCCGTGCAGCCGCTCGAAGGTGCGCTCGATCAGCGGGCTGAGGTCCTGGCGGCGGCGGGTGAGCGACAGGGCCTCGACGAAGAGCGCCAGGCCGGGCGAGCCAACCACGGTCTCGACCAGTCGGCAGTTGTAGTCGGAGCCGGTGGCGGCGCCGGCCGCGGCGCGCTCGGCCTGGCGCGCTACATAGAGCACCTCGCGGCAGGCGGCCTCGACGAACAGGGCCTCCTTGGTGCGGAAATAATAGGTGACCTGGCTCGGATAGGCGCCGGCGGCGGCGGCGATCTCGGCCACCGCGACGCCGGCCAGGCCGCGGGCCTTGAACAGCGCGACCGCCGCGTCGAGCAGCCGCGAGCGCATCCGCTTGCCGGGTTCGCGCACGGCGCGTGCGTCAGCGAGGGCCTTTACGTCCGCCATGGCGATAGTTGTATGTCATACAAGAACAGCGTTCAAGCAGGTGATCGCCGGCGCCCGATGCGCCTGATGGCCCTCCTCGCGGTGTGGGTCGGCTAAAGCGCGCCGGCGGCGAACGCGGCGAACAGGACCAGGCCCGCGCCGGCGTTCGACTTGAACAGCTTCAGCGCCAGGACGGGATCGTCGATCCGCACACGCCGCGCCTGCACGCCCAGATGGACGGCGAAGGCCAGGAGCAGGATCGAGAAGCCCGGCCCTAGGCGGCCCAGCACGCCAGCGGCGAAGGCCAGGGCCATGGTCCCGAGGTAGAAGGCGGCGACGGCGCGTGGGGCCTTGTCGCCCAGCCGGCGGGCCGAGGATTTCACGCCGGCCAAGGCGTCGTCCTCCAGGTCCTGGATCGCGTAGATGGTGTCGTAGCCGAGGGTCCAGGCGATGCCGGATGCGTAGAGCAGGATGGCCGGCGCCGTGATCGTCTCGGCCACGGCCGCATAGCCCAGCAGCGCGCCCCAGTTGAAGGTCAGGCCCAGCCACGCCTGCGGCCACCAGGTGATCCGCTTCATGAACGGATAGGCCGCGACCAGCGCCAGGGACGCCACGCCCAGGCCGATGGCCAAGGGCGGCAGGGTGATGAGGATCAGGAACGAGACGAGACAGCAGCCGATCACGAAGGCCCAGGCCTGCTTGACCGAGATCTGGCCCGCGGGGATCGGGCGGCCGGCGGTGCGGGCGACCTTGGCGTCGATGTCGCGGTCGACGATGTCGTTGTAGGCGCAACCCGCGGCCCGCATCAGCGCCGCGCCCAGGAAGACCAGCAGCATCAGCTTGAGGTCCGGCCACTGCCCGCGCATGGCGCCGGCCAGCGCGATCCCCTGCCACCCCGGCAGCATCAGCAGCCAGATCCCCGCCGGCCGGTCGAACCGCCCCAG
>JAIXTR010000252.1 GCA_027483845.1 Caulobacteraceae bacterium
GCGTCCAGCGTCCAGGCGCGGCGATGGCGCGGCAGGTCCAGGATCACGTGCTCATAGACCTCGCAGGCGACCTCCAGCATCCGCAGGATCGAGTCGCGGCCGACCGCGTCGAAGGCGGTGGGGTCGCGGACCCCGGCCATCAGGTCCAGCCCCTTCGAGACCGGCGTGACGAAGGCGGTCAGCATGGCCGCGTCGATTCGCTCGGCGGCATGCCCGAATTCGGCCAGGCGCATGCTGGGCGCGCAGCCCAGATAGGCCGCCGCCGCGCCGTCGGCGAGGTTGAGGTCCACCAGGCAGACGCCGCGCTCCTTGCCGGCCTGCAGCGACAGGGCGTGCGCGATCTCGATGGCGATGGTCGTCGCGCCCGCGCCGCCGACGGCGCCGGTCACGCCCCAGCATCGCGAGGCCGCGCCCGGCGCTGCCGCAGTGATCGGCTGGGCCTCGGACAGAAGGGACTGCACCGCGCCATTGAGGTCTTCGGGCGAGTAGGGCGTTTCCAGAATGTCGGCGGCGTCGAGCCGCAGCAGATTGCGCACCAGGCCGGCGGGCAGGTTGGACCCCAGCATCAGCACCGGGGGGCTGGCGCGCATCGACGACAGCGCCTTGACGCAGGCGGCCAGGGCCGATGCGTCCAGCGCGTCGGCGTCGATCAACACCAGGTCGGTATCGCCAGGCGCGAGCACTTCGAGGCTTGCGACCGAGCCGCCCGCGACGAAGGCGCCGGCCAGCGGTCCGTCGACAAGGGCGCTCAGGCCCGGGCCCAACGCCAGGATGCGGCGGCCTTGGATCAGATCTTTTGAAACTTTGGCGGACTTCGAACGCAACATCTCTGGGTCACTTCACCGCGGCGGATTTGCCGTCGTCGCGCGGCAGGGGCTTGTCGTGGGCCTGCCCTTTCAGGAACAGGTCCTTGGCGGACGGTTCCTTGCCGGGCAGGGAGTCGATCGGGCGGATCGCGCGGTCGGCCGCCGTGGACAGCCGGGGCGTGACGATGATGATCAGTTCGCTCTCCGAGCGCTTCCAGCGCGCGGACCGGAACAGGGCCCCGATGACCGGCAGATTGCCCAGGCCCGGCAGTTGCTGGACCCCGTTCTCGTAGCTGTGCTGGAACAGGCCGGCCATGGCGAAGGTGTCGCCCGGCTTCAGCTCCAGCGTCGTGGACGCCCGCCGGACGGTCAGGGCCGGGACCACCAGATTGTTCAGGGTGATCGCATTGTTGAAGTCGAGCTGGCTGACTTCCGGCTCCACTTCCATGCGAATCCAGCCGTTGTCCTGCACCACGGGGGTGAAGTTCAGCTTCACGCCGTAGGGGCGGAACTGGATGGTGATCTTGTCCAGGTCGGCGGGAACCGGGAAGGGGAACTCACCCCCGGCCAGGAAGCTGGCCTTCTGGCCGGAGATGGCCACCAGGTTCGGCTTGGCCAGGGTGCGCAGGGCGCCCTTCTCCTCCAGCGCCTGAAGCTGACCGTCGATGGTGGTGCTGTCGCCCGAACCGCCCAGCGCGGTGATCACGCCTTGTGGTGCGCTGGGACCGACCAGACCCTGGCCGGTCAGCACGGAGAACGAGCCGTTGAAGATGCTGAGGTTGATGCCCAGGTCCTGAAGCATCGAGCGGCTGGCCTCGAGGATCCGGACCTCGAGCACCACCTGCTGGGAATTCTGGATGGTCAGGCGCGAGATGACGCCGTCCGGCGCGTACTTCTGGGCGATGCGTTCGGCGCTGGCCTGGACGCCCGAGTCCGAGATCTCGCCGGTGAGCATCAGGACTTCGCCGAGGTTGCGGACGCGGATCGGTTCCTTCGGGAAGGCGGCCGTCAGATCCTGCTGCAGGCCCTCGGCGTCGTAGCCCACGCGGATGTCGATCACCTGGGCCAGTTGGCCGCTGCGGCTGTACACCAGCATGTTGGTCGAGCCGAACTCGATGCCCTGGACGTAGAAGCTGGACTCCGACGTCGCCGTCACCTTGGCGATCTCGGGTTGGGCGATGACAATGCGCGAGGCTGGCGCGGGCAGCCGGAACTGCAGCGACTTGTCGCGCGGCACGTGGATGGTCCGCCGCATGACCGGCTCGCTCGCGAGCGTCTGGGCGGCCGCCGGCGCGGCGGCGAGCCCCGCCGCGGCCAGGACCACGCCGACGATGGCGCTGAGCACGGTTCGGGTAAGGATCGACATGGGGGTCATGGCCTCAGCTCGTCGGAGCGGCTTGGGCGGGGGCCGGCGCAGCCGCAGCGGCGCTCTTCACCACCTTGGCGCGTTTGGTGGCCTCGCCCTCGATGATGAGGATGGCGGAGTGAACCTGGCCCGGACTGCGCGGGCCGGCGGGACCGCGGCCGCCGGAGGAACGTGCGCCGCCCGAGAGGAAGTCCGCCGTCCGCAGCGGCGGCGCCTTGGCCATCTCGGCCGCGCCGTTGCGGCGCAGCGCCAGCGACAGCTGGCCCAGGGTCGAGGCGATGGACAGCTTCTGCGAGTCCTCCACCGTCACTTCGATCGTCGCGGTGTTGGGCGTGGCGGGCTTGTTGGAGGTCGGGTCAGCGTTCAGGTCGATGCCCAGCACGCGGGCGTTCTGCACGACGACGTAGGAGATGAAATTCCGCTGCTCGCCGGTGGGGGTCAGGTCGCGCATCAGCACGACGTCCACGTGATCGCCCGGCAGGGCGTGGCCGCCGACGCCCGAGGCGTCATTCACCTTCAGCGTATAGGCGCGCATGCCTTCGGACACCTCGGCCGCCACCGAGGGGCGCGCGCCCGGGCCGGACAACTTGGTCGGCAGCAGGGCCTCGCGGTCGGCGATCGGCGTCAGGACCACTGGCGCGCCGCCCCGGTCGGCCGCCAGCGCCTGGGCGACGGTGGTGAAGGCGCCCTCGGGCACAGCGTTGGCCGGCACCTTGATGATCTTCAGCATGCCCGCGTCGAGCTTCTCGCCGTACTTGATGGCGCGGGAGGCCACGACCAGGGGCTCGCCCACGGCTTCGACGCGGGTCGGGCTTCTCGCTGCGGACGACGCGTTGGGCAACGCGATCTTGGCGACGAAGAGCGCTCCCAGCCCCAGAACCGCCGAGGCGGCGAGGCTCACGATGGTTACGACGCGCATGCGATCGGCCTGGCTCACAAATCTCTAGCTATCTCCGCACGTTAACGACGTCCGCCTTGCGATATCCTCAACCAGCTTGGTGAACGGCCCGGTAGGGATTGCGTCGGCGCGACGGGATGGGGCTGGTCTCCCGCCGCCGGGCGGGGCTAGGTTTCCGCTGCAAAAACAGGGACGCGGAGAGACGCCGATGAAGGTTCGCAGGCTCGGGACGTCGGGGCTGAAGGTCAGCGTGGTGGGGCTGGGGTGCAATAACTTTGGCATGCGCATCGACGCGGCCCAGACGCAGGCGGTGGTCGATGCGGCGCTGGACGCCGGTATCACCCTCTTCGACACCGCCGACATCTACGGCGGGACCAAGTCCGAGGAGTTCCTCGGCCAGGCGTTGGGCAAGCGGCGCCACGAGGTGGTCCTGGCCACCAAGTTCGGCATGCAGATCGGCCAGGACCCGAAGAAGCGCGGCGGCTCGCGCAAGTGGATCATGCAGGCGGTCGAGGACAGCCTGCGCCGCCTGGGCACCGACTACATCGACCTTTACCAGCACCATCAACCTGACCCGGACACCCCGGTGGACGAGACCCTGCGTGCGCTGGACGACCTCGTGACCCAGGGCAAGGTGCGCTACCTCGGCAACTCCAACTACACCGGCTGGCAGATCGCCGATGCCGACTGGACCGCCGCCGGGGGCAGCCGGTTCGTCTCGGCCCAGAACCTCTATTCCCTGCTGGAGCGGGACGTCGAACGCGAGGTCCTGCCGGCCTGCGAGCACTTCGGCCTGGGCTTCCTGCCGTTCTTCCCCCTGGCGTCCGGCCTGCTCAGCGGCAAGTACAAGCGCGGGACCCCGCCGCCCGAGGGCACCCGCCTCGCCGCCTGGGGCGCGCGTGGCCAGGCCGCCATGAGCGACGCCAACTTCGACAAGGTCGAAGCGCTGGAGGCGTGGGCGAACGCGCGCGGCCGCACCCTGCTCGACCTCGCCTTCGCCTGGCTGCTGGGCCACCCGGCGGTCAGCTCCGTCATCGCCGGCGCCACCAGCCCCGAACAGATCCGCACCAACGCCGCCACCGCCGACTGGGCGCTGACTCCCGATGAGGTGGACGAGGTCGGCAAGCTGGTCGGTTGAGGATTTCCCTCCCCTTCATGGGGAGGGTGGACGGCGCCGCGCGCCGGACGGGTGGGGAGACCGTTGACGTCCGCTGCGGCAGCCCGGCTTTCCCCACCCTGACCGCTGCGCGGTCTGTCCCTCCCCATGAAGGGGAGGGAAAAGGATGGTGACATGTACGACCTGCTGAAGGGCCTTCGCGTCGTCGAGGGCTCGGCCTTCGTGGCCGCGCCGACCTGTGGCCTCTATCTGGCGCAGATGGGCGCCGAGGTGATCCGCTTCGATAACATCGGCGGCGGCCCCGACTTCCGCCGCTGGCCCCTCGCGGACAATGGGTCGAGCCTCTACTGGGAGGGGCTCAACAAGGGCAAGAAGTCGGTCGCCATCGACCTCTCTAGCCCCCAGGGCCGCGAGATCGCCC
>JAIXTR010000164.1 GCA_027483845.1 Caulobacteraceae bacterium
GCCGGAGCTATGACGAGCGCACCAAGGCGGATACGGCCGCGGCCATCGCCGGGGCCCTGAAGACCCCTGGCCACGCCATCGTGCTGGTCCCGCTCCGGCCGCTGCTGGCGCAGAACGGCGTGCTCGAGCGCCTGCGCGCGCAGGGGTTCGTCGTGAAGACCCCTGGGGAAGAGTGAAATCATCCCTCCCCGTCAGGGGAGGGTCGCCGCGCCAGAGGCGCGCGGGGTGAGGATCTCAAGCGCAAGCTCAGCGCTTGGACCCGTATTCCCCACCCTGACCGCTACGCGGTCTGTCCCTCCCCTGAAGGGGAAGGATGGCTTTTGAGGATCCTACAGCCCCGGAAGCTTGATCCGGGTCTTGCCTTCGCGCTGGATGGTGATCGGCTTGTCGCCGGTCAGCTTGGCGACGCGTTCCTTTTCCGCGGCCGCGTCGATCGGCGCGTTGGAGCCATCGAGGGCGGCGGTCTGCTGCGGCGCAGCCGCGGCGTCGTCCTTCTTCCAGAACATCACCCGATCGGCGAAGCTCTTTTCCTTGTGGGCCAGGTCGCCGAACTCGTCGTCCACGACGTAGCGCACCAGGGGGTCGGCCTTTTCCGCGCCGGCCTTGGCGACCAGCAGCTTCTCGCCGTCCGAGCGCTGCTCGGCTTCGCGCTGGCCCAGCAGGGCGTTACGCGCGGCGCTCTCGGGCTGGAGCTCCTGCGGGCGGGGCTCGCCAGGCGCCGGCGGGCGCAGGGCGTAGTCGGGCGGCACCACCAGCGGGGCCTTGGTGACGATCCGGAACTCGTCGGGGGTCACCTTGGTCATGCCAAGGGCCTTCTGGGTCGACTGGCAGCCGGCGAGGCCAGCGGCCGCGACCAGGGCGGTCGCAACAATCACGCGATTGAAGGTCATAGACTTAGAAAGCTCCTCCAGCGCTTCCGGACGATGCATCGGCATCGACGATCAGGAAGCGCGCTCGAATACAGCGTGCCGCTTTTCCGTGGCGGGAAAACGGCGGGACGGCCCCCCGGCCGGGAGATGTGGAATACCTTAATCGCGGGCGCGCGCCAACGCTAAGCGGCAGGGCGCTGCGGTCGCAGGCTGTCGATCAGCAGCAGGATGACCCCGATGGTGATGCCGCTGTCGGCGATGTTGAAGATCCAGGGGAAAAAGCCCAGCCGCTGCACATCGATGAAGTCGACCACGGCGCCGAAGCGGGCGCGGTCGATCGCGTTGCCGATCGCCCCGCCGATGATCAGGCCCAGCCCCACCGCGGCCATGAGGCGGTTCTGCTTGCGCGCCCAGGCGGCCAGCAGGGCGGCCACGCCCAGGGAGAAGACCACCAGGCCCCAACGGACGGCGTCATGCTGGGCCTGCAGCAGGCCGAAGCTGACGCCCTGGTTCCAGATGCGGGTGAACTGCAGGGGCCAGACCACCTCCATCGTCTGGCCCTCGCCCAGACGCACGACGGAGAGGATCCAAACCTTGCTGAGCTGGTCCAGCACCAGAACGATCGCCGCGAGGGCGTAGGCCAGCGTCGCGAGCCGCGGCGAGGCGACGGATGGCTGTGCGGTGTCTTGGGCGGGGCTCATGCGCGCGCCGCGTCCCATGCGGCGACGGCCTCGGCGTCACGCACCGACAGGTCGGGGTAGCGCGGGTCGGAGCCGACCTCGGGCAGGATGCGCCAGGAGCGGGCGCACTTGCGGCCCTCGGCCTTCCGTGGCTCGACGGCGACGCCGGGAACCTCGGGCAGCTTGAAGCCCGATCCTTCGCCAGCCTTGAGGGTGGCCTGGCTGGTCCGGAACACCTCCGCGGCGTCCAGCCCGTCCAACGCCTGCATCAGGTCCGGATCGGCGATGTGGACCACGGGCGCAGCTTCCAGCGCCGCCCCCATCCGCTTCTCGCGCCGCTCGACCTCAAGGGCGCCCGTGACGACCGAGGTCACCTGCTGCACCCGCGCCCAGCGCGCGGCCTCGGCGTCGTTTCGCCAGGCGGCCGGGGTCTCGGGGATCGTGCGCATGCTGTTGGAGTGGGCGTCCGGATAGCGTGTCATCCAGGCCTCCTCCATGGTGAAGGGGATCAGCGGGCTCAGCCAGGCCGTGAGACGCTCGAACACGGCGTCCATCACCGTGCGCGCGGCGCGGCGGCGCAGGCTGGAGGGCTGGTCGCAGTAGAGCGCGTCGCGGCGGATGTCGAAGAACAGCGACGACAGCTCGTTCTGGCAGAACTCGGTCAGCGGCCGGATCACATCCTGGAACAGATAGCCCTCGTAGGCGGTCCGCACCTGGCCATCCAACTCGTAGAGCCGGTGCAGGACGAACCGCTCGAGCGGCGGCATCTGCTCCAGCTCGACCGCCTCGTCCGGCGAATAGTCGGCCAGGGCGCCCAGCATGTAGCGGACCGTGTTGCGCAGCTTGCGATAGGCGTCCGACGTGGTCTGCAGGATCGTCTTCCCGATCCGGCTGTCGTCGGCGTAGTCGATCATCGCGGCCCAGAGTCGGATGATCTCGGCGCCGCTCTCGCGTATCACGACCTCGGGATCCACAGTGTTGCCCTTGGACTTGGACATCTTCTCGCCGTTCTCATCCATGGTGAAGCCGTGGGTGAGGATGGCGTGGTAGGGCGCGCGGCCGCGGGTGCCGGAGCTCTCCAGCAGCGACGACTGGAACCAGCCGCGGTGCTGGTCGGAACCTTCGAGATACAGGTCGGCCGGCCAATGGGTATGGGCGCGGTTCTCGAGCGTGAAAGCGTGCGTCGAGCCCGAGTCGAACCAGACGTCGAGGATGTCCTCGATCTTCTCGAAGCGGTCGGGGTCGTGGCTGCCGAGGAAGTCGGTGACCGGGCGGTTGAACCAGGCGTCGGCGCCCTCGGCCTTGATCGCATCGACGATCCGCTGGTCCACCTCGGGATCGTGCAGCGGCTGGTTCGTCTCCTTGTCGACGAACATGGCAAGCGGCGCACCCCAGGCCCGCTGGCGGCTGATGAGCCAATCGGGGCGGCTCTCGACCATCGAGCGGATGCGGTTCTTGCCGCCGGCGGGGAAGAAGGTGGTGGCCTCGATGGCTTCCAGCGCCGTCTCGCGCAGGGTGCGGCCGCCCAGTTCGGGGGTTTCCACCGGCTCGTCCATGCGGATGAACCACTGGGGCGTGTTGCGGAAGATCACCGGCGCCTTGGAGCGCCAGGAGTGCGGATAGCTGTGCTCCAGACGGCCCCGCGCAAGCAGGCGGCCGGCCTCGATCAGCTTCTCCATGACCGCGCCATTGGCCGGGCCGAACTTTCCGGCCTTCTTGCCCTCGGTCTCCAGGACCTTGAGCCCCGCGAACAGCGGGACGTGCGGATAGTAGGCGCCGTCGGGATCGACGGTCTCCGGGATCTCCCGGTGGCCATGGGCCAGCCAGACGATGTAGTCGTCGGCGCCGTGGCCCGGCGCGGTGTGCACGAAGCCGGTGCCCGCGTCGTCGGTGACGTGGTCGCCGCTCAGCATCGGCACCTGGAAGCCATAGTGGCTGTCCAGCCCCGCCAGGGGGTGCTCCAGCACCATGCCTTGGCAATCCACCCTCTCGACCCGGCGGGCCTTGGCGATCTTGGCGGCCTTGAAGACGTCGCCGGACAGTTTCTCGGCGACGATCAGCCGGTCGCCCGGCTTGGCCCAGGGCTCGAACTCCAGGCCCTCTTCCATCGCCTCGACCTGGTAGACGGCGTAGTCGACGCCCTCGTTGTAGCTGACGGCCCGGTTGGCAGGGATGGTCCAAGGCGTGGTGGTCCAGATCACGACGCTGGCGCCGCGCGCCGCGTCGCTGCCTTCGATCACCGGGAACTTGACCCAGATCGTCGGGCTGACGTGGTCGTGGTACTCGACCTCGGCGTCGGCCAGGGCCGTCCGTTCGACCGGGCTCCACATCACCGGCTTGGAGCCGCGATAGAGCTGGCCCGAGGCCACGAACTTGTGGAACTCCGCGACGATCGAGGCCTCGCTGGAATAGTCCATGGTGGCGTAGCGGTTCGGCCAGTCTCCCAGCACGCCCAGGCGCTGGAAGCCGGCCATCTGCACGCCGATCCACTTTTCGGCGTACTCGCGGCAGCGGGTGCGGAACTCAGCCTTCGAGACCTCGTCCTTGCGGCGGCCCTGGCCGCGCAGCTCTTCTTCGATTTTCCACTCGATCGGCAGGCCGTGGCAGTCCCAGCCCGGCACGTAGTCGACGTCGAAGCCCAGCAGGAACTTCGAGCGGACCACGAAGTCCTTGAGGGTCTTCTGCAGGGCGTGGCCGATGTGGATCGCACCGTTGGCGTAGGGCGGACCGTCGTGCAGGACGAACAGCGGCGCGCCGGCCCGCCGCCGCTCGGCGCGGATGGCGTTGTAGAGATCCAGCTCCGCCCAACGCGCCAGGATCTGGGGTTCCTTCTGCGGCAGACCCGCGCGCATCGGGAACGGGGTGTCCGGCAGGAACACGGTTTCGCGGTAGTCGCGGCCCGCCTGGGTTTCAACGGAGGATTTGTCGGCGTCGTCGGCCATGGGACTTTCCAGCTTGGCTCGGAGGGCCCGGTTCGACCTCGGCGGCGGCGCCGCGTGGTTGACCGGGGAGGACGGGTTGAACGGAACCCGGCGCGCGCTGGATCGAAACCGACCGCGGCGTCACGCCGGGCGGGTAATTCGCACGCTCGTCCGAACCGAAAACATGGCGCTGCCTCTAACAGACCGCGCGCGAGGCGTCATCCCTGGCGTTCCTCGGCCAATTGGGGCGTATCCGAGCCCCCTAAAGCCACGCTTAAGAGATGGTTACCGGACGCGCCCTGCGATTTGGCTGGCGTACGTACGGAAATCGTGACATAAGGGTACATCAAATATCGACTTGGTTCGGTTGCTCTCCACGCTTGTTCTTTGGATCGAGCCCGGACTTCCTCTCGACCTCTCCGACAATTTGATCTCTCGTCCCGTCCGGGATGGGTGAGCACTTGAAATCTCTCGTCCCGTCCGGGCCGAGCGATCACTTGAACTAGAAAGACAAAACACATGGCTAGCGGTACTGTGAAGTGGTTCAACGCCACCAAGGGTTTCGGCTTCATCCAACCCGATGACGGCGGCAACGACGTGTTCGTGCACATCTCGGCCGTCGAACGTGCGGGCCTCGGCTCGCTGAACGAAGGCCAGAAGGTCTCCTTCGAACTGGAACGCGATCAGCGCAGCGGCAAGATGTCCGCCGGCCAGCTGCAAGCCGCCTAAGGAATATGGGCCTGCCCGGTGGGACCATCGTCTTGCCGGGCGGGCTCAACCTCGACCGTGACCACATCGACCATTGAACGCGCTTATGCGCTCGCCCGCTCCGGGCAGGCTCCGAACCTGGCCGGGCTCAAGCAACGTCTGAAGGCGGACGGCTGCCGCGCTGTTGATGCGCTGCTGGCCCCTCGCGCCATCCGCGGCCATCTGGAAGCGATCTGCGCGGCGACCTATCAGGCGCCCGCCAACGCCGAAGAGCCGGCCGACAAGACGGACGCCGCCCTCACGGAGTGACCGCATGGCTCGGAAGCCCAACTACCAGTTCGAGCGCATGGAACGGGATCGCCAGAAGGCCGCCAAGACGGCCGAGAAAGCTGCCGCCAAGCGCGAGCAGCGTGACCGCGACCGCGCCGACGCCGAAACCAACAACGCCGGCCCGGGCGACTCCAGCGCCGGCGACAACTGAGAGACACCATGCCCAGCGGCGTCGGATACAATCACGAGACCGTCATGCTCGACGGCGAGACCTTCTCCGACTGCGAGTTCCGCGACTGCCGGCTGGTCTATGCCGGCGGCGAGACTCCCGTGTTCCAGAACTGCCAGTTCCACGGTTGCGAGTGGAAGCAGGATGACGCCGCGGCGCGCACCCTGGCCTATCTGAAGGCCGTCTGGAACGCCGGCGGCAAGCCCACCGTCCAGGCCCTGATCAAAGACATCACCGTCGCGCGCTGAGCGCGCTTAGCGGGCCAGCACCTGCCGCGCGCGCGCGGCGTCGGCCATCACCTGTTCGGTCATGACCTCGAGGCTGGAGAACTTTTCCTCCGGCCTCAGGAATGCGATCAGGTCGGTCTCGATGACCCGGTCGTAGATGTCCTCGTCGAAATCGAACAGCCAGACCTCCAGCAAGGGCTGGGTGACGCCCTGCACCGTCGGGTTGACCCCGATATTGGCGACGCCGGCGAACTCCCGGCCATCGGAGAGGCGCGTGCGCGTGGCGTAGACGCCGAAGCGCGGGGAGACGTAGTCCCCCAGATCGACGTTGGCGGTGGGAAAGCCGAGCTTGCGACCCAGCTGCCGCCCCCGCTGAACCGGTCCCTCGATAGCGAAGGGCCGCCCAAGGATTTCGGCGGCGGCCTCAGGCCGACCGTCACGCAGGGCCTCACGCACCGCCGTGGATGAATATTTGTCGCCGTCCAGGTCACCGACCGGCTCGGCCACGCTGACCCCGAAGCCCAGCTCGCGGCCGTAGGCCCGCATGGTGTCTGGCGTGCCGGTGCGGCCTTTCCCAAACGAGTTGTCGAACCCGACGGCCACGTGGCGCGCGCCCAGGCCGTCGTGCAGGACGCGAGCCGCGAAGTCGCGGTCGGTCATGTCCGCCAGTTCGCCGTCCAGCGGCAGGACATAGAGGATGTCGACGTTCAGCTTCTCCAGCGCACGCGCCTGCTGGTCGGTCTTCATCAGCCGGAACGCCGGCTCCTCCGGACGGAAATAGACGCGCGGGTGCGGGTCGAAGGTGATCACGCCCAGGGGCGCGCCCAGGTCGCCCGCCGCGCGGTTGGCCAGCTCGATGACCTGCTGGTGCCCGAGATGGACGCCGTCGAAACTGCCCATCGCCACGGCGGCGCCGCGATCGCTCTCGGACAGATCCTTCCAGCCGCGGATGACCCGAATACGCTTCATGCGCCCGTTTAAGTCATGCGGGGCGGCGCGGCGCAATCACTAGAGCTTCTCCGTCGACCACGGTCTTGCCGCTGACCTCACACGTGGTCTCGAGCGTCACGTGTCCGCGCGCGGCGTTGAGCGCCGTTACGGTCACCCGCGCGACCACCAGGTCGCCGATCTTCACCGGACGGCGAAAGCGCAACGACTGGGACAGATAGATGACCCCCGGTCCCGGCAGCTTCATGCCCAGCAACGCCGAGATGTAGGCGGCTGAGAGCATGCCGTGGGCGATGCGTTCGCCGAAGGTTGTGGTCCTGGCGTAGGCCTCGTCCAGGTGGACCGGATTGTTGTCGCCCGAGACCTCGGCGAACGCCTCGATGTCGGCGGCGCCGACGACACGACTCATCTCCGCGGTCTGACCCACGGTGAGGTCGTCGAAATAGAACCCTTGCACGGCAGCTTCCCCCCGGACTGCGTTTCAACGCCATCTCCGCAGCGCCGACCCGTGCCGTCAGCCCTCGCGCGTGGCGCCGTTCACCATGCCATATCGGCGATCGCCCAGGTGGCGGTTAGCCCCTCCTGCCGCAAGAGGTCCTCGACCACGGCCAGCTTCAGGCCGTCCGGGCCGACCGTCTCTCCGCCGTGTATCCCATTGGCGACAAAGAGAATATCCAGGTTTCGGGCATTGGCGCCGCGCACGTCCGTGGGCAGTCCGTCCCCGATGCAGAGCACCCGGGCCGCGTCAATAGGTCGCTGCAGTTCGGCCGCCGCGGCGGCCAGCGCCATCTCGTAGATCGGCGCATAGGGCTTGCCAGCCATGATCGCGCGGCCGCCCAGGCTCTCGTACAGCTGCGCCAGGGCGCCGCCGCAGTAGATCAGCTTGTCCCCCCGCTGCACCACGATGTCGGGGTTGGCGCAGATCAGGTCCAGGCC
>JAIXTR010000679.1 GCA_027483845.1 Caulobacteraceae bacterium
AACAGGACGGCGAGGGCGAATAGGCGTTTCATACAACCCGTCCTAAGCGCAGGCGACTGAACCCGGCCTGAACGCCGGTATCAGGGTTCCTTAGCTTAAGCGCGCCGCTTCGGCGAATAGGGCCGCTTGGCCTTCTGCTCTTCGGCGAAAGCCTCAAGGGCCGCATCGGGTGATTCTGGAAGCGTCACGACCAAGCGCGCGAAGAGGTCACCGCGATGGCCCTTGGCGTCGGCCAGCCCCCGCCCCTTCAAACGCAGCCGCGCGCCGGTGTTCGAACCCCGTGGCACGGTGATGTTCACCGGGCCGTCCGGCGTGGGCGCCTCGACCTTCCCGCCCAACACCGCGTCATAGAAGGTGACCGGCAGATCCATGATCAGCGTGTCGCCCTCGCGCTTGAACGTCGCGTGCGGCTGGATGGCGATCTCGATGAAGGCGTCGCCAGGACCTGCGCGTCCCGGAGCCCCCTGGCCCTTGAGCCGGAGGGTCTGGCCGTCCTGGGCGCCCTTGGGGATGGTCACATCGATGGTGCGACCGTCGGAAAACGCGATGCGCTGCTTGCCGCCACGGATGGCGTCCACAAGATCGATCTCCAGCTTGGCGCGGGTGTCGGCGCCACGCTGCGAAAAGCCGCCAAAGCCGCCGCCCATGCCGCCGCCGCGCGCGCCGCGGCCGCCGCCGCCGAACATCTCGCCCAGGATATCGCCGAGATCGGCGCCCTCGAAGGTTTCGGTCCGGTAGCCACCCCGGCCGTCGCGCTGGCCGAAACCGCCGCCGCCCGGGGCCTGGCCCCACGGACCACCGCCGCCGAACCCGCCCGGCGCGGTCTCGCGGCCGTCATTGTCGAGCATCCCGGCGTCGAACTTTTTCCGCTTCTCGGCGTCGCCCACGATGTCGAAGGCGGCGCTCACCTTCTTGAAGCGCTCTTCGGCCGCGGCGTTGCCGGGATTGGTGTCGGGATGGTTCTGTTTCGCGAGTTTGCGAAACGCCTTGCGGATCTCGTCCGCCGACGCTGTCCGGGGTACGCCCAGCTCCTGATAGGGGTCGCGCGCCAAGCTCTTCAGAATCCTTGAAAGACCATGATCGGTGTGTGCTTTCTAGATTGGGCCGCACGTCCCGTCACGCAAGTGGGTCTGTGGCAGTTTTGCCACATCTTGCGCAAGAGCCCGCCCTAGTCGTCGCCGCGCTCCGCCATCAGGTCCCACGCCGCGAAGTCGAGCGCATCCTCTGGGTCGTCGAGCGCCGTCTCGTTGATGGTCTGACCCCGCACCGAGATACCGGCGCGATGCACGCTCTCGTGATCGCCCGAGATCAGCGGGTGCCAGTCGGCCAGGTCGCGACCTTCGTGCAAGCGGCGGTAGGCGCAGCTCAGCGGCATCCATTGCAGCGCCTCGATGTTGTGCGGCGTCAGCTTGATGCAGTCGGGCACCTGCCTGTGTCGCTGGGCGTACTCGGAGCAGCGGCATGCATCGGGATCGAACAGCGTGCAGTGCACCCGCGTCGGAATCACCTCGCCGGTGTCCTCGTCCTCGAAACGCACCAGGCAGCACAGGCCGCAGCCGTCGCAGAGGCTTTCCCACTCCGCAACGGTCATCTGCCCAAGGGTCTTCCGGCGCCAGAAGGGTTCGCCCGTCATGCCGCGGATGTAGGCCGGCGCGGTCGATGACAGAAGCGCGAACTTGCGTCGCGCCCCGGACCCTCTATGTGGAGCGCCTCCATGAGAGCCCCGATCCTCGCCTTGAAAGAGGTCCGTCTCGCCGACGGCCCGATGATGCTGTTCGACGGCGTCGACCTCGCCCTCGATGCGCGGACCCGCGCGTGCCTGGTCGGCCGCAATGGGGCGGGCAAGTCCACCCTGCTGCGCATCCTGTCCGGCCAGATCGAGGCGGACGCCGGCGAACGCACGGTCACCCCGGGCACGACCATCGCCTACGTGCCCCAGGAGCCGGAGATCACCGGCGAGACGATTCTGGACCACGCCACCTCGGGCGGCGCGCCGGACTATCGGGCCGAGGCCGCCCTCCAGGCGTTCGGCATGGATCCGCAGAAGGCCGCCCAGGGCCTGTCGGGCGGCGAGACGCGCCGCGTCGCCCTCGCCAAGGCGTTCGCCGAGGACCCCGACGTCATCCTGCTGGATGAGCCGACCAACCACCTGGACATCCTGGCCATCGAGGTGCTCGAGGCCGAGATCGCCCAGAGCCGCGCCGCAGCCCTGATCGTCAGCCACGACCGCGCCTTTCTGGAGCGCGTCACCCAACGCTGCTTCTGGCTGGAGCACCGTCGGGTTCGCCGGTTGGATGCGGGCTTCGCTGGCTTCGAGGAGTGGGTCGAAAAGATCGAGGCCCAGCAGGCCGAAGAGGCGCGCCGCCAGGACAAGCTGCTGGAACGCGAACAGCACTGGATGGAGCGCGGCGTCACCGCCCGGCGCGCCCGCAACGAGGGCCGGCGCCGTCGCCTGCTTCAGCTGCGCGAGGATCGGGGCGCGCGCCTGCGGGAGAACCGCGGCGCCATGAGCATCGGGCTCGACGCCGGCGGCGTGTCCGGCAAGCGCGTGGCCGAAGCCAAGGGGCTGTCCAAGGCCTTCGGCGAACGGGTGATCCTGAAGGACTTCTCCACCCGTATCCTGCGCGGCGACCGGGTGGCCATCGTCGGCCCGAACGGGGCGGGCAAGACCACCATGGTCAAGCTGCTGCTCGGCGAACTCGCGCCCGACGCCGGCGAGGTAAAGCTCGGGACGAACCTGGCGATAACCTACATCGACCAGTCGCGTGCGGCCCTGTCGCCCGAAATGACGCTGAAGGATGTGCTGACGCCCCTCGGCGGCGACCAGGTCCTGGTGCGGGGTCAGCCCAAGCACGTGAACGCCTACGCCAAGGACTTCCTGTTCAAGGAGAGCCAGCTGCGCCAGCCGGTGCGCAGCCTCTCGGGCGGGGAGCGTAACCGCCTGCTGCTGGCGCGCGCCCTCGCCAACGCCGCCAACGTCATGGTGCTGGACGAGCCCACCAACGACCTCGACATGGACACCCTCGACCTGCTCGAGGACCTGCTGGCCGACTACGAAGGCACGTTGATCCTGGTCAGCCACGACCGCGACTTCATCGACCGCCTCGCCACCTCGACCATCGGCCTGGACGGAACCGGCCGCGCCGTTGAGACGCCGGGCGGCTGGCAGGACTTCCGGAGCCAGAACCCCGGCTTCTTCAGCGCCTCGCACCGCATCGAGCCGCCCAAAGCCGCGCCCAAGCCGGCGACGTCGTCGCCCAAGACCGCCAAGCTCTCGTACAAGGACCAACGCCGACTTGAGGAACTCGAGACCCTGATCGCCGCCATGCCGGCGAAGATGGCCACGGTGGAGGCCGCCCTGGCTGATCCGAACCTCTATGCGCGCGACCCCGCCGGCTTCGACCGCTTTAGCCGGGCCCTGGACGCCGCACGGGCGCAGCTCGCGGCGGCCGAGGAGGAATGGCTGATGCTGGAAGAACGGCGGGAAGCGTTGCAAGCCGAGCGTTGAGGGACTTCCCCTACGAAGCTGTGGACGGGGCGATCTACCTGACCTTGCAAGGTAATCGCCTCACCATACCCGGTTATCAACACGCTTGGCACAGCTTCTCGACAGCCGCGGGCGAGCGCCGGCCGCGACCTGTCTTGCACGGCTTAAGCAACGGGCGCACCGTCCCTTTGCCGACAGGAACTGCGGCGCGGGAGACGGACAAGCCGGCGACGGCGAACTCCGAAACCAGGCGAGCAGAGTGCAGCATCGAGGGTCAAGGAACCGGGGCGACCTGGAACCCGATCAGCGGATGCGACACCGGCGGCCAGGACGGACACGGGGCGACCCGAGACCGGCCAGGCGGACGGCCTAGAGGCGCAGGTCCCCCAACGGACTTGTATGAGAGGGCGATGCCCCGGGCGACCGGAGCGTCGCCCTCTTGCTATCTGGATAGGGCTCCCACAGGGAGCCCGGGCGACCGGCGCGCCGCCCTCTTGCTATCTGGACCCCCTTGGAAGCGGGACCGCAGCGCCCTACCCTTTGAGGGTCTGTGGTCGAGGGGTTCCATGAAAGCCTTGCGTAACCTGGTGCTGGCCGCGGCCGCCTTGCTGGCCGCCTGTTCGCCCACCAAGAAGGCCGAGGCGCCCGCCGCCGGCGCGCCGGTGACCATCCGCTTCGCCACCGACTGGCGCGCCCAGGCCGAACAGGGCGGGTTTTATCAGGCCCTGGCCTCCGGCGAATACGCCAAGCGCGGCCTCGATGTGAAGATCGTCCAAGGCGGCCCCGGCGTGAACGTGCCGCAGCTGCTGGCGGCCGGCGCCGTCGAGCTGGGCATGGGCTCGAACAGCTTCATCGTCATGAACCTGGCGCAGGAGGGCGTGCCGGTGAAGGCGGTCGCGGCCTTCATGCAGAAGGATCCGCAGGTCCTGATGGCCCACCCGGACACCGGCGTGGAGAAGATCGCCGACCTGAAAGGCCGCCCCATCCTGCTCAGCGACGCCTCGGTCACCGCCTTCTGGGTGTGGCTGAAGGCGAAGTACGGCTTCACCGACGATCAGGTGCGCAAGTACACCTTCAACGCCGCGCCCTTCCTCGCCGACAAGCGGTCGGCCCAGCAGGGCTATGTGACCTCTGAGCCCTACACCATCGAGAAGCAGGCCGGCCTGAAGCCCAAGGTCTTCCTGCTGGCCGACGAGGGCTACCCCGGCTACGCGACCATGGTGCTGGCGACCGACCAGATGATCGCCCAGAATCCCGCCGCGGTGAAAGCCTTCGTCGAGGTGTCGGCCAAGGGCTGGCAGGACTATCTGACCGGCGACCCCAAGGCCGCCGACGCGTTGATCCGCAAGGAAAATCCCGAGATGACCCAGGACGTCCTCGATCAGGCCCGGGAGAAGATGCGCAGCTACGGCATCGTCAGCGGCGACAAGGGCGACCCGGTGGGCGCCATGACGGACGCCCGCTGGAAGACCTTCTTCGACATCGCCGCCAGCCAGGGCGTCTATCCCAAGACGCTCGACTACAAGCGCGCCTACACCCTTCAGTTCGCGCCGAAGTGACGTCCATCGCCGCCCTCAGAGAGGTCGAGGTCGACTATGCCGCGGGCCGCGCCCTGGGCCCGGTGAGCCTGGAGATCGGCGCGGGCGAGACGGTCGCGCTGGTGGGCCCGTCAGGCTGCGGCAAGTCCACGGCGCTGCGGCTGCTGGCCGGGCTGGAGGCGCCCACCCGGGGCGAGGTCCGCCGCGCCGCCGGACGCGGCGAAACAGCCGTGGTGTTCCAGGCCCCGACCCTGGCGCCCTGGCTGTCGGCGCGGGCCAACGTCGCCCTGCCGCTGGAACTGGCCGGCGCCCCGCGCGCAGACGCCTATGAGCGCGCTGGCGCAGCGCTGGCCCAGGTCGGGCTGGCGGGCGCCGAGGACAAGCGACCCGCCCAGCTGTCAGGCGGCATGGCGATGCGCGTCTCCCTCGCCCGCGCCCTGGTCACCCAGCCGAAGCTGCTGCTGCTGGACGAGCCCTTCGCCGCCCTCGACGAGATCACCCGCCGCACCCTGGCCGACGACGTCCTGAAGCTCTGGACGCAGACCCGGCCCGCCATCGTCTTCGTGACCCACAATGTCGAGGAAGCCGTCTATATGGCCTCCCGTGTGGTGGTCATGAGCCGCGGTCCCGGCCGCATCGCCGCCGACCTGGCCGTGGCGGGGCCGATTCCCCGCCCGCCCCATTTCCGGACGACAGCGGCCTTCCGCGAAACCGCCGAGGCCGTGTCCACGGCGCTGGCCCAGGGCGTCGCAGCATGATGCGCCTGCTCACCCGCCTCGCGCCCTGGCTGCTGATCGGGCTGATGCTGGCCAGCTGGGAGCTGGCCTGCCGCGCCTGGCAGATCCCGGTCTATTTCCTGCCCCCGCCCAGCAAGATCGCGACGGCCCTCATCGAGGACGGGCCGAGCCTCGTGGCCGCGGCCTGGTACACCCTCTCCAAGGCGCTTATCGCGCTGGTCATCGCCAGCCTCGTCGCCCAGCTTCTGGCGCTGGCCGTGACGGTGAGCGGGATCCTGGAGCGCACGATCCAGCCGATCGCGGTGGTTCTACAGGTGACCCCGGTGATCGCCATCGCGCCGCTGGTGAACATCTGGGCGGGGGTCGATCACCCAGAGCGGGCGCTGATCGCGCTGGCCAGCATCGTCGCCTTCTTCCCGATCTACTCCGGCGCGGTCACCGGTCTTCGGGCCGTCGACGCCGATCTGGTCCGCCTCTTCGACCTGTATGGCGCCGGGAGGTGGCAGCGCCTGACCCGCCTGCGCCTGCCGTCGGCCGTGCCCTTCCTGCTGGAAGGCCACAAGGTGGCGGCCGGCCTCGCGATCGTGGGCGCCGTGGTGGCCGAGTTCGTGTCGGGATCCGGCAAGGTCCAGGGCCTGGCCTGGCGGATCCTGGACGCCGGCAACCGACTGCAGACGGCGAAGATGTTCGCCGCCCTCTTGGTCCTCGGGGCCATGGGTGTGGCGCTCTATGCCCTGCTCCAGCAGGCCGAGCGCATGGGCCTCAAATGGTGGCGCGGCCGCTAGCTACTTCGCGGCCTGCTCGACGGGCTTCAGGTCGAAGCGGACCGGCACGCGGACCTTCGCGCCCACCGTCGGCATGCCCTCGGCGCTCATCAGCTCGACCTTGAACTTGGGGGCCAGGGCCAGGACCGAGGGGCCGAACCCCTGACCCGTCGGCTCCTCCCGATCGACGACGCATCCGCTGAGCGCGCCGCCGGCCTGGACCTCGCAGACCAGGGTGACCAGGATGTTGTTCGGCCCGCCCTCGGTTTTCGGCACGGCGGTCTGCATGTCGGTGACGCTGGGAATCGCCGCCCACTTCGGCGTCTTGACGGTCGCCGTCGCCCCCTTGGCGAGGTCGGCCGGGAAGGTCACGGGCAGGCGAACCTCTGCGCCCTTGGCCACGCCCGACGCCCGCAGGGACTGTTGCGCCAGCTTCCGCGCCGCGCTGCCGAAACCGTAACCGCGGGGGCTCTCGCCCAGCACGTCGCAGTCGGTCAGCACGCCGTCCCGGCCGGCCGCGCAGACCAGTTCCACGGCGCCGCCGACGCCCTCGGCCTTGGCCTTCGCAGGATAGGCCGCGGCCATGTCCGCCGCCGTCGGCGCGGCGGTCCAGACGGTCTGCGCGGCGGCCGGACCGGCGGCGCAGATCAAAGCCAGTGCAGTGGCGGAAGCGAGCGTGCGGATCATGGGTGGCTCCTCTCAAGCGGCACAATGCCTGCGTGGAGCCCGCCTGAAAAGGTTATCCTGTCTCGCTGGCCGCGCTATCCGCGCGAACGCTCGTGCTGGTCGTGGAGGCGGTCGATGGCCTCGTTGGCGACGATGCTGAGCGAGCGAAGGCCGTGCTCGGCGAAAACGTCGAGGGCGGCGTCGAGGCTCATGAGCGCCGCGGTCCGCTCGCCGCGGTCCTTGCCGGTCATCTTCATCCGGGCCTCGTAGAGGCGGGCCAAGTGCAGTTGCGCCAGCGCCCAGCCGACCGGGTCGCGGCGGGGCGACAGGGCGGCCAGTTCCATCTTCATGGCGGCTTCGGCGGCGTCCAGCACCGCGGCGTCGCCGGTGATCTCGGCGGCGCGGGCCAGGCAGACGGCGCGGGCGCCCGCGGCCAGGCCGCGCAACGGCAGGGTCGGGGTCTCTTTCAGGACGCTGCCCGCGCGGTCGTAGCAGGCGACAGCATGGTCGAAGGCGCGCGCGTCGCCGGAGACTTCGCCCAGCGCCTGCAGCGCCTGGGCCAGGGCCACCTGGGTGCGCGCCCAATCCATCGGGCTCTGCTCGCGGGTCAGACTTTCCAGGGACAGCGCCAGCGCGCCGGCCCCGGCGGCCAGGGCGTCGACATCGCCGACCGCCTCGCCGCGCAACGCCAGGGCCTGGCCGTGGGCGATCTTGGCCCGGGCCCAGGTCAGCGG
>JAIXTR010000639.1 GCA_027483845.1 Caulobacteraceae bacterium
GCCTCATCTAGCTTAAAGGCTTGGCTATGGCCGGCGACGCTTCCGCCCACTCCGACGTCCTGAACGCGACCGCGCAGGGCCAGTTGAAGAGCATCATCGAGCGCATCGAGCGCCTCGAGGTGGAAAAGGGCGAGATCGCCGAGCAGATCAAGGAAGTTAAGGCCGAGGCCAAGGGCAACGGCTTCGACGTCAAGATCATCGCCAAGGTCATCCGCCTGCGGAAGCAGGACCGGGCCAAGCGCCAGGAGGAAGAGGCCATCCTCGACCTCTATCTCTCGGCGATCGGAGAGATTTGAAGCGCAAGGCGCCAAAATCTCCTTTCGAGGAGCGGAAGGCGGCCGCCAAGCGCGCCGCCCTCAACGCCCTTAAACGCGCCCGGCGCACGGCCGACAAGGCCGGCGTCGAGCTCTCCGCCTGGGAGGGTGAATTCCTCACCGAGGTCACCGACCGGGTGAAGACCTACGGCCGGGCCTTCGGCGACCCTGAGAAGGGCGCGCCCGGCGAGGCGCTCTCGGCTCTGCAGACCTTCAAGCTCAAGGAAATCGCCGCCAAGGCGAAGGGCGAGAAGAAGGAACTGGCGCGGCGGCCGTTCCGGCGGCGCAAGGCCAGCGACTGACGGCCGGTCACGACCGATTCACCATCCGTCTTCACGTTGTTTTGGGCGAGAGGCGCTTCAATGGCGCTGTGTTTGGATCACGATCCCTTTGCGTGGCCCTCGTGGGCGTGCTGCTGAGCCTGGCGGCCGCGCCGGCGTCGGCGCAGGCGCTGACCGAAGGCCGCTTCGCCGCGATCATGAACGACGTCTTCGGAGCCGGCGCCTGGCGGATGACCGGCGGCTATCGCACGCCCGAGCGCGAGGACGAGCTGCGGGCCCAAGGCGCGATGACGGTGCGCCCCGGCGGCCTGTCGCGCCATTCGTTGGGACGGCCCGGCGCCCCGGGCGCGTTCGATCTGGTGGTGGACGGGATGAGCCCCGCCGAGGCGGCCGAGCGCCTGCGGCGCGCCGGCGCGCCGTTCGCCCGTTACCAGCCCAAGGGGGCGCACGGCACCCAGGGGCCGCACCTGCACCTTGAGCCCTACGGCTTTGGCGCGCCCGCGAGCGGGCCACGGTTCCAGGTGGCCTCGACGAGCCCGGCCAAGGCCCCGGAGGCGGACGGGCGCGCGCGGGCCGTCACGATCATGATGCCAGGGCCGAGCACGGGCAGCCTGGTCGCGGCCCGTGGCGAACTCGGTCGGCTGCGCGCCGGCGCTTCGCAAGGGCGTGTCGAGGCGCAGGTCGAATTGGGCCAGGCCTATGCCCTAGGCTACATCGTGACGCGGGACTTCCGCGAGGCACAGTCCTGGCTGGCCCTGGCGGCCGAGAACCCCGCCGCCGATGCGGAGACCCAGGCTGCGGCCAGGGCGCTGTTGGCCGAGGTGACGGCGCTGCGGGACGCCGAGCTGGCGCAGCAGCCGGCCCGCTATGCCGGGCTCAGGACCAGCATCGCCGACTAGTCGCGACGCGGGGGCCGAGGCTAGACCGAGAGGAACAGGCCCGGCGACATCGCCCCGGCTCCGCCGCCGATATCCTGAACAGCCCGTTCGGCGTCCTCCACGGCCTTCGCAGCCTCGTCCGCCGCCTTGGCGGCCTGCGATGCGTCCGGATCGTCGTCCTGCCGAGCCTTGCGGGCCGCCTCGCGCGCCGCGGCCTTGAGCTCCTTGGCCAGCTGGCGGGCCTCGGCGAGGAACTGTCGGTCCGCTTCGGAGGCGGCGGCGCGGCGGGCCTGCTGGGCCGCGTCGTCCTCCTGGGCGCGCAGCGCTTTCTCGTAGGGGGTCTTGGGCTCTTCGGCGGCGCCCGTCCGGGGCGTCTCTCCGAGTTTGTCGTCAGCGATCTCAGGGGTGGATGCGTCCGTGGCCGGGGCGGTCTCGCCAGCTGCGGGCGCCGCGGCCGTGGCCGGTGTCGGCGATGCCGACGGCGCCGCCGGCGCAGCCGCGGCAGGCGCATCGCCGTCCGAACCGCCGTACGCCTTGACGGCCTGGGCCAGTTCCTTGGCGAGTTGGGCGATCTGGCGCGGGCTGGCGCCCAGCATCTGGAGCTGGCGAAGCCGCGCCTTCAGCGCTTCGAGCTTCTGCTTGGCGGCGGCCTTGCGATCGGCCCGGGCGTCCTGGACCGTCTGCTTGAGCTTCTCGACCGCCTCCCGGGCGACGCGCAGCTTCTCTGCGTCGCGCTGGGCCTTGCTGTCGGTCGCCGTCTGGGATGGCGTGGCGACAGGCAGGGCCGCGGATCCGATACTCGTCACGCGACGCACCCCCTATGATTGCGCCGGGGAGTCTATCGCGCTTCGCCGTCGGGTGAAGACGCTGACCGAAGGCCGCTTCGCCGCGATCATGAATGACGTCTTCGGAGCCGGTGCCTGGCGGATGACCGGCGGCTATCGCACGCCTGCGCGCGAGGATCAGCTGCGGGCCGAGGGCGCCATGACGGTACGTCCTGGTGGAATCTCGCGGCACTCGATGGGGCATCACGGCGCTCCGGGCGCTTTCGACCTGGTCGTGAACGGCATGAACCCGTTCACCGCCGCGCAGCGCTTGCGCGAGGCGGGCGCGCCATTCGCCCGCTACCAGCTCAAGGGGGCACACGGGACGCAGGGGCCGCACCTCCACCTCGAGCCCCATGGCTTCGCGCCGGCAGGCCAACCCCGTTTCGAGGTCGCCTCGGCCTCCAAGCCTGTGGTGCAAGAGGGGCGCTCCCGGTCGGTCACGGTGATCATGCCCCAACCCAGCGCCGACAGCGCCGCCTCCCTACGCCGCGAGCTGGTCCGCCTGCGCGCCGACGCCTAGGAGCAGGATCCCGAAGCGCAGCTTGAACTTGGCCGTATATACACCCTGGGCTATCTCGCGCCGCGCGACTTCGATACGGCGCTCGGTTGGCTGGAGGCCGCCGCGCGCAATCCGCTGGCCGACCCCGACACCCTGGCCGCCGCGGCAGCCGGGGTCGCCGAGGTGACTCGGCTTCTCGAAGCCCAGCGGGCCCAGGCGCCAATCCAGGTGGCGCGGCTACGCGAAGGCACCGCCGGCCGTTAGGCCCGACGCCCCAGAGGTCCAGGTTTCTCTCCGGGACGTGGAGAGATGGAGGGGCGTGGGAGCCGGACGGCGTTGCCGCCCTCTGAAGCGAGATCGCCCTCTAGGCGGTCACGACCCGGCGCCGAAGCCTTGCGCCTGCGAGGCCAAAGCCGGCGATCATCAAGGCCCAGCTCGCGGGTTCCGGGACAGCGGCCGTCGTGGCGGGGGTGACGGTGAAGGTTCCGACCCGGGTGCGATCGGATCCGACTTCCGAATAGGCAAAGCGCCCACCGGGGACTAGGTCGCCGTTCGATAATGTCACGACGGAGAAGCCGTATTGACCGTCGTCGACGGTGAAAAGTCCCGGAGCGACGGACGAGCCGAAGGACAACTTCCTTGCTTGCGCCGCGTAGGCGAAGAAGGACGGCATATTGAGACTGAAACCCGTGACCGTGAGGCCGTTCGCGGTCTGTTGGATATCCGTGCCGTCGTCGTAAGTGACCTTGAAGTTCCCCACCACCGGGTCAACCGGGGCGCCCGCGGGAAAATCCGTCGCGACAAGATCGAAGTTGACGGTGACAATGGCGGCGGTCGCAGGGCTGGTGGCGGCGAACGCAAGCGCGGCGGCGACGGCCGCGAGCGGAATTTTCATACATGAGCTCCGGTTGACGGCCATCAGGGCCGTGCGCACGGAGTTCATGGCCTCGACGGCCTGCCAACTGTACATTTCTGACAAGCGCAGTTTCCTCACCCGCGTGGTGAGCGAGGCTCGCTGCAAGGCTCGAAGAGCTGGCGGCCCTAAGCCGCGGCGCTGTCGGCCTCGGGCTCGCCACCTTTCACCAGGCCTTCGAGGCCCTGCTCGCGGACCTTGCGATAGAGGGTGGAGCGGCCGATGCCGAGGCGACGGGCGACCTCGCTCATGTGACCGGCATAGACCTCGATCGCCAGCTGGATCAGGTCGCGCTCGATCTCCTCCAGCGTCCGCAGATGTCCGCGGCCGTCCAGGATCCGCACCGGCTGGTCCACCGGCGGCGCGTCAGGGGCGGGCGCGGCGCTGTGCGCGGGCGCAGGGGACGCGGCGACGTATTCCGGGGGCGGCGCCGCGACGCCCGAGATGGCCGGGAAGTCGTGCGGCTGAAGATAGGGGGCGTCGGCCAGGACGATGGCGCGATAGACGGCGTTCTCCAGCTGGCGGACGTTGCCCGGCCAGTCGAAGGCGGTGAGGTAGGCCAGGGTCTCGGCGCTGGCGCCCACGACAGACTTGCCTTCCTCCACATTGAAGCGGCGGACGAAGCAGTCGACCAGCGCGGCCACGTCTTCCTTGCGCTCGCGAAGCGCTGGGGCCTCGATGGGGAAGACGTTCAGGCGATAGTACAGGTCCTCGCGGAACCGCCCTTCGCCGACCGCCTGGCTGAGATCGCGGTTGGTGGCCGAGACGATGCGGACGTCGACCTTGACCGAGCGCTTGGCGCCGATGGGGTCGATCTCGCTCTCCTGAAGCGCGCGCAGCAGCTTGACCTGCACGTCGAGGGGCAACTCGCCCACCTCGTCCAGGAACAGGGTGCCGCCGTTGGCCTCCTGAAACTTGCCCAGGTGCTTGTCGCTGGCGCCGGTGAAGCTGCCCTTCTCGTGGCCGAACAGGATCGACTCGACGAGATTTTCGGGGATCGCGCCGCAGTTCACCGCCACGAAGGGCTTGCCGGCCCGGTCGGACGAGCCGTGGACCGCGCGGGCGATGACTTCCTTGCCGACGCCGCTTTCGCCGGTGATCAGGATGGAGATCGACGACTTGGCCGCCCGCTCGCCCATCCGCTTGACCATCAGCATGGCCGGCGAGCCGCCGATCAGGTCGTCGAAGGTGGTGCGGCCGGTGGCATGCTTTTTGAGCCGGGCCACTTCGCTCTTCAGCGAGCCCATGGAGAGCGCGTTGCGGATCGAGACGGTGATGCGTTCCGGGCTGGCCGGCTTGACGAAGAAGTCGCTGGCGCCGGACTGCATGGCCTGGACCACGGTGTCGATCCCGCCGGTGGCGGTCAGCACGATCACCGGCAGGTTGAACCCGCGGGCGCGCATTTCGATCAGGGTGTCCTGCCCCGAGATGCCGGGCATCACCAGGTCCAGGAGGACGACGTCCACCGAGGCGCCGGAGTTCAGGTGCTGGATCGCCTCGTCGCCGCTCTGGGCGTGGGCGACCGCGAAACCGTCACGTTCCAGGACGGCCTGGATCAGACGGCGTTGTGTCGGATCGTCGTCGACGACCAGGACCGTTTTGGCCATATGAAAACACCCACCTAACCGGGCTCTCATCCATTCTGGACGAGGCCTCTTCTTGTCCCTGATTGATACAGGCGAAGGGTAAAGGCGGCGTTTCGCAGACCCGAATCAGTCGTTAACGCCCGCGCGACCCTGCGACGGGGTGTCGCGGGCGTCGCCGAGGCATGAAACCTGGGGTTTAGGGTAGGACGCCGCCGACCGATCCACAGTGTTCAAAGTGGCCTTTGAAAGAAGAGCCAGTTCTGCGACGCTCAGCGGATGAGCCCGCGCCGCATCGGTCCTGCCTCCCTCACCCGCCTGCTCGGCGCGTGGCGGCGTGCGCGGACGGGGCCGGCCTATCGGCAGCTGGCGGACGGCCTGCGGCTGCTGATCCTGGACGGGCGTTTGCCGCTGGACGTCGTACTGCCGGGCGAGCGGGAGCTGGCGTCGGCGCTGGAGATCAGCCGCACGACGGTCACCGCCGCC
>JAIXTR010000521.1 GCA_027483845.1 Caulobacteraceae bacterium
GCGGGCAATTAGCAGAACGAACTCGCGATGTCCACGCGTTCGCCCTAGAAAGCAACCATGACCACCGCCGCACAGGACTGGGCCGAAACCACCGAGCAGGCGCTGCTCGACGAGGCCCTCAAGCTGGCCCCCGTTCATGGCTGGACCCAACGCACTGCGACCCTGGCCGGGGCGGCGCTGGGCATGTCGGCCGGCGAGACGGAGTTGCTGATTCCACATGGCCCAGCCGATCTGGCGGCCCTGCTGTCGCGGCGGCACGATGCGCGGGCGCTCGCCGTCCTGGGCGAGACGGATGCGGCAGGCCTGAAGATCCGCGAGCGCATTCGCCGGGCGGCTGAAGCCCGTCTCGACGCCGCCGCCGCCGACGAGCCGGCGCTTCGGCGCTGGATGGGCTTCCTGGCCCTGCCCCGGAACCTGGTCCTGGGCGGTCGCCTGTCGTGGGAGACCGCCGACCACCTGTGGCGCTGGGCCGGCGACACCGCCACCGACGAGAACCACTACACCAAGCGCGCCCTGCTGGCGGGGATCGTCTCGGGCGCCACGGCCGTGCGGCTGACCTCGGGCCGCGAGGCGGCCCTGACGTTCGTCGACCGCCGCATCGACAACGTCATGAGCTTTGAGAAATGGAAGGGCCGAACGACGTTCCGACCCAGCCAGTGGCTCACGGGCGTCGCAGAGCGGATGGGCAACGCCCGGTATGGGGCTCCCGCCGACTAGGCGTGCGGGTTCTCGAAGATTGCCTCGACCGCCTCGCCGAACAGGGCGGCGATCCGATAGGCCAGGTCCAGGGACGGGTCGTGCTTTTCGTTTTCGAGGGCGATGATCGCCTGGCGTGAGACGCCCAGACGCTCGCCCAGGTCGGCCTGGGTCCACCCGCGCGAGACGCGCAGGTCTTTCAGCCGGTTCCTCATCGTGTCGTCCGGACGAAGGGCGAGATCATGCCGTAGCAGAGCCAGAACAGCGGATAGATCATGTAGCCGGGCACGTGGGGCGCCTGGGCATATTCCTCACAGAAGCCCCAGGCCGTGAAGACCGCGATGGCGCTGCCGGCCGCCAGGATGAACCGCTTGGCGGTCAGCGCGCGCACGTACTCGTCCGCGTCGTGCATCAACGCCAGCGTGGCCCAGATCTGGCCGGCGACCGGGGCCGCGACGGCGAGGCCCAGCAACCAGGACCCCGGCGTCGTCCGTCCATCGAAGGCGCCGGACATCCCGGCCACGTTCATCAGCACGTAGGGCGTCATGAACGCGATGGTGCGGATCACATAGCGGCGGTGTGCGATATCCATAGCCATGGGAAAGCCTCCTGCAATGTCAGGCAAACCTGACACGAGGCGCATGTAAGGTCAACCTTACAATCCGGGCAGCGACTTCACCTTGTTCACGTGGCCCATCTTGCGGCCGGGCTTGGCGTCGCGCTTGCCGTAGAGATGGACGCGGGTCTCGGGCTCGTGGACCAGCTTGGTCCAGCCCTCGACCTCATCGCCCAGCAGATTGAGCATCTCGACGCGGGCGTGCGGGATCGTCGGACCCAGCGGCCAGCCGGCGACGGCCCGGATGTGCTGTTCGAACTGGTCGACGGCGCAGCCGTCCTGGGTCCAGTGGCCGGTGTTGTGAACCCGGGGCGCGATCTCGTTGACCAGAAGAGTTCCGTCCTTGAGCTCGAACAGCTCGATACCGACGACGCCCACGTAGTTCAGACCCTTCAGCACCCGGGCGGCGATCTTCTCGGCCTGGAAGGCCAGGTCGTCGCTCACCGTCGCGGGCGCCAGGCTGCGCCGCAGGATGCCGCCCTCGTGGTGGTTCTCGGCCAGGGGGTAGATGGCGGTCGCGCCGTCGCGGCCGCGGACGGCGATGATCGACAGCTCCCGGACGAAATCGGCGGGGGCTTCCAGGATGACCGGCACGCGGCCCAGTTCGTCGAAGATCGCCGCGGCGTCCGCCGCATGCTCGACCCAGCGCTGGCCCTTGCCGTCATAGCCCTCGCGGCGGGTCTTCATCAGCACCGGCGCGCCCATCTCGGTCACGGCGGCCACGGCTTCCTCCGCGCTGTCGGCCGAGGCGAAGGCCACCGTCGGGGCGCCGCTGGCGTTGAGGAACTGCTTCTCTGCGATCCGATCCTGGGCGACGGCCAGCGCCTCCGGTCCCGGCGCGACCTCGACGCCCAGGGCCTGGAGCTTCAGCACCGAGGCGGCCGGGACGTTCTCGAACTCGAAGGTCACGACCTGGGCGACAGCGGCCAGCGCCTCAAGCGCGGCGGGATCGTCGTAGGCGCCGACAATCGTATGGGCGGCGACACGGCCGGCCGGACTGTCGGCGTCGCGCTCCAGCACGGCCACGTCGAAGCCCAGTCGGGCGGCGGCCAGGGCCAGCATGCGGCCGAGCTGCCCGCCCCCGAGGATGCCGAGGGTGGAACCGGGCGGAAGCGGAAGCGTGGGCATCTGTCTCGTCTCTACTCGACCGCCTCGGACACGCTGGCGGTCTGGTTGGCGGCGAACTCGGCGACGCGGCGGGCCACGCCGTCGTCCGACAGGGCCAGGATCCTCGCCGCCATCAGGCCAGCGTTCTTGGCGCCCGCCTCTCCGATGGCGAGCGTGCCCACGGGAATGCCGCCGGGCATCTGGACGATGGAGAGCAGGCTGTCCATGCCCTTCAGCGCCTTCGATTCGATCGGAACGCCCAGCACCGGCAGATCGGTCAGCGACGCCGTCATACCCGGCAGATGGGCCGCGCCGCCGGCCCCGGCGATGATCACCTTGAATCCGGCCGCCTTGGCGCCCTTGGCGAAGCTGTACATGCGCTCGGGCGTGCGGTGCGCGGAGACCACCTTGGCCTCGTAGGCGACACCCAGCCCGTCCAGCATCTCGGCGGCATGGCGCAGCACGGGCCAGTCGGACCGGCTGCCCATGATAATGGCGACGGGCGCACTCATATTGTGTGGAAGTCCTGCAGGGGCCCCGGGAGGCGGCGGAGTATAGGCGCCGCCATTTCCGACACAATGCGCCGCGGTTAGAATCCGTTAACCGCAGTGGCGTCGAATGAGATTAACCATACGGGGATGGCGATGAAGGTCGGCGGCGCTCGTAGCGAACCCATTGCGGCGAACCGCCTGCGCGTCTCCGTACCCGCAGGGGCTCAGCCATCGCTGGCGACTCAGCGGGTCGACAGCGTGACGTTCCTGGGGATCACCCGCACCGAAATGACCCCGGCGGTCCAGGCGGCGATCCGTGTCCTGCTGGGCGAACTGGACGAACTGAAATCCGAGGTGGACCGGCTCAAGGCCCGCCTGGACGAGGCCGAGGGCCTGGCCGATCGCGACGCCCTTACCCCGCTGCTGAACCGGCGGGCGTTCGTACGCGAACTGGGCCGCGCCCGAACCGCTGCGCGGCGATACGGTTTCGCCCTCAGCCTGGTGTATTTCGATTTGGACGGGTTCAAGGACCTGAACGACCGCCTTGGCCACGCCGCGGGCGACGCGGCGCTGAAGGCGGTGGCCGAGCGCCTGTCCGCCAGCGTCCGGGACAGCGACGTCGTCGGCCGGATGGGCGGCGACGAGTTCGCCGTGGTGCTGGTGCAGGCCGATCAGGCGACCGCCGAGGCTAAGGCGGTCCGCCTGGCCGAGGCCATCGAGCGCGACCCGGTCGTCCCGGGCGACGACAGTGCGCGGCTGCGGGTGAGCTACGGCGTGCGGGAAATCGGCGCCGACATCGAACCCGAGATTCTGATCGCCGAGGCCGACGCGGCCATGTTCGAGGCCAAGCGCCAGCGCCGCGTGAGCTAGGCGATGATATCGGGGTTGAGGACGTCCTCGACCCGCGCGATCTCGTCCTTCAGCGCCAGCTTCTTCCGCTTGAGGCGGCCGATGACGATCAGATCCGGGACGTTGGTGTTACTCAGCGCCTGGATGGCCGCATCCAGATCGGCGTGATCCTGGCGTAGCTCGGCCAGCCGCGCCTCGAGGGCCTCGTCCGAGAAATTGGAATAGTCGATCATCGGACCGGGGCGCCCCTACCCTAACGCAACAGCCAATTCGGCTAGAGCGCCGGCTGGAGCCGGCTTTTCCCACGCCTTCGACGCGGCTTCCAGGGCCTCCAGCGCATGGGCGCCGCCGCGCCCCTGCGACATCCCGTCCAGGGTCTCCAGCAGGAGACGTTCGGCCGCGAGTTCAAGGCGCTTCACCTCCTCGCGAAGCGCCAGGCGGGACGCGTCCTCGACGGGCGGGGCCGGAGATTTCAGCCCGCGCCGCACACCACGCAGGGGGCCCAGTGTGACCTGCTCCCACATGCGGGCCGCCTCGGCGGCGCGCGCGAGGCATTCCGGGTCATTCACCTCGGCATAGACCGCCCAGAGCAGCAGGCAGGTGTTCTGGCCATGCGCGTCCTGCAGCGCCAGACAGGCCTCGGGCACGCCAGGCTTTGCATAGGCCTCGAGCATCCACGCCCAGATCGCCATCGTCAGCCTTCACCCCGGATCGGCGCGATGTCCTCGCCCCAGCGCTTCACCGGTTTCCAGTCGAGGCCGAACAGATCCAGCGCCCGACCGACCGACTGGTCGACCATGGCCTCGATACTGTCGGGCTTGGCGTAGAACGCGGGCAGCGGCGGGGCGATGACGGCGCCCATTTCCGCCAACCGCACCATTGTCCGCAGATGCCCGAGGTGAAGCGGCGTCTCGCGGACCATCAGCACGAGCGGACGCCGCTCCTTCAGCGTCACATCCGCGGCGCGCGTGAGCAGCGACGAGGTGACCCCGGTGGCCACTTCGCTCATGGTGCGCACCGAACACGGCGCGACGATCATCCCCAGCGTATGGAACGATCCCGACGCGATCGCCGCGCCCACGTCCCCCGCCTTGTGCGTGACGTCGGCCCGTGCCTGGACGTCGGCGATGGAGAGATCGGTCTCCTGGGCGAGGGTCAGGGCCGACGACCGGCTCATAACCAGATGGCTCTCGACGCCAAGCTCGCGGCAGGCGTCCAGGGCGCGCAGCCCGTAGGCGACGCCCGAGGCGCCGGAGATTCCCACGATCAGCCTGGGCTTGTCGGTCCTGGCCATTCTCACGCCCCCAAACACGATCCGGTTCCAGCGGGACCACGCGCAAACATATGTGATCTGACAGCCGGAGGAAGCGGGTGTTCACTCCCCCGGTGTCCAACAGCTCAGGAGGCCATCCGCAATGGCGCTAGATGCCCGGATCCGTGAACTCGGATCCCGTCACCAGACCCTGGACCAGGCGATCCAGGACGAGATGCGCAGGCCATCGGCCGACGCCCTGAGGCTCCGGCAACTGAAGCGACAGAAACTCAAGCTGAAGGAAGAGATCGAGACCCTTCGCGGACAGCTCCACTAAGGTTCCTTCGGTCCGCCCCATCAGGGGTGGATCGCGCGAGGGGTGGGGCCGTGGGCGGCCAGCTACCAAGCCGGTCCCCACGCTCCCATCCTCGCCACATCGCCCTCTCCCACGGGACGGGCGAGCGTCGTCTTAGTCTTCGTCGTCCTCGTCGAACTCGGGTTCGTGCTTGGGCGAATTGGCGAACACGGCGCTGAGGTCGGTCTTGCGCTCGCGCTCGTCCTCTTCCTCGACAACGTCAACTTCAGAAGCCGGGCGCAGCGTCGCGCCTTCCGGCTCGACGATGCCACGGCGGGCGTCGTCCTTGGCCTTCTTGTCGGCCGCCTTCTTCACCACCGCGTCCAGCTCGAGCTGGGTCGAAAGCCCCAGGGTCACCGGATCGACCGGCTTGATCTGGGCCGAGTTCCAGTGCTGGCGGTTACGCACCTGATCGATGGTCGCCTTGGTGGTGCCCAGCAGCCGGGCGATCTGGCTGTCGGCCACTTCCGGGTGGTTGCGGATGAACCAGGCGATGGCGTCCGGGCGGTCCTGGCGGCGCGACACGGGGGTGTAGCGCGGCGCCTTCTTCACCGGCTTCAGCAGTTCCGCGTGACGGCTCTTCTGGGCCTTCATGCGATACTTTTCGTTCTTCTCGGCCGCATCCAGTTCGTCGCGGCTGAGCTGGCCGTTGGCGATCGGGTCCGCGCCGCGGATGTCGCGCGCCACCTCACCATCGGCGATGCCCTTCACTTCCAGCGGGTGCAGTTCGCAGAAGTCGGCGATCTGATCGAAGGTCAGCGAGGTGTTGTCGACGAGCCAGACGGCGGTCGCCTTGGGCATCAGGATCTGCGTCATGGTGTAGTCCCGGAAACGAAGGCGCCCGGCCTTTCGGCCGGGCGGTGAGACCTTTTGTATAGGCTGGTTACGCCGACCTGAAAACGGGATTCTCGGTTAAGCCCCGAAGATCCACCCCGGCGTCAAGCTCGTCATCTGCACGCCGACCAGGATCATCTGGTCGCTGGACGAAGCCAGAGTGATCACCGTGTCGGCTCCGACCTGGGCCACGGAATAGGTCGCGCCGGGATCCAGATGCACCCGATCGCCCTCCGCGCGGTTGAAGTCCAGCACGCGATCGCTGCCCGCGTCCGCTGAGATGTGGAAGATGTCGGCGCCCAGTCCGCCGGCGACCGTATCCGCGCCCTTATCACCCGAGAGGAAGTCGTCCCCTGCTCCGCCGGTCAGGGAATCGTTGTCCTGCCCGCCGCGCACCGTGTCGGCGCCCGCGCCGCCATCGCCCGTGTCGGCGCCGATGTTGCCGTAGACGAGGTCGGCGCCGTTATCCCCGAAGAGGACATCGTTGTCCTTGCCGCCGACGACCCAGTCATCGCCATCCCCGCCGCTTTCGGTGTCGGCGCCGGCGTTACCCTGGATGTCGTCGAAGACCGCGCCGCCGACGATGCTGTCATTGCCATCCTCGCCGCGCAGGTAGCTGGTCCCGGCGCCGCCGCTGATGGTGTCATTCCCCGCGCCGGCGAAGATGCTGTCGAAGCCTGCGCCGCCGCTGAGGCTGTTGTCAGCCGCGTTGCCGTTGATGGTGTCGGCGCCGGAACCGCCGATGGCGTTCTCGATCCGCGCGCCCTGGGCGATGGCCACATTGCCCACCAGCCCGCCGACGTTGGAGAAGAACCCCTCCCGCAGGTCGATGGTCTGAGCCTGGGAATAGCCGGAGAAGTCGAAGGTATCCGTGCCGCCGGCGTCCCAGACCGCGAAAATCACCCGGCTGGAGCTGGTGGTGGCCGCGAACCAGGCCCGGTCCGCCGTGGCGTTGAACCCATAGACCGTGTCACCGGTCCGGGTGCTCATGTTGGCGCCGTATTCGATCTGGGCGGCGCGGATGTCGTCGAGCTGGGGCGCCGAGGCGTATCGGCCGCCGTAACTGCCGCCCGTGTTGCTCTCCGAGAAATAGCTCATCACCGTGTACTGGCGGCTATCCTCGTAATACTCGGCCGAGTTCGCATAGGTGATCGCTGTCGCGGTGTCGTCGCCGGCGTTGTAGTCGCCGGGATGCGCCAGGCCGATGGCGTGGCCGATCTCGTGGATCAGCACCTGGGCGCCGTAGTTGCCGAGACTGGGCGAGCTGTTGGTCCCGGCAGTGATGTTCACCCACACGTCCCCCGCGGCGCTCGCCGAATTGGTGCTGCCCGGATAGTTGGCGAAGGCCGCCGAGCGGCTTTCACCCGAGCTGTAGTTGCCGAACAGGATGGCCGCATCGTTGGAATAGGCGCCCTCGCCCTCCGAGCCGATCCCCACTCGGACGAACTTGATGTTCGCCACGTCGGCCCAGGCCTGCAGGGCCTGCTCGACCTGATAGATCTGCTGCGCGTTGAAGCGTTGGAAGCCCGCCGTGTCGCCCGGCATGTTCGCGGGTTCCGTTGACCGAAAGGCGTAGGTGACGGTGAAGGCCCGCCCGGCGACGCCGCCCCAGCCCGGCGCCGGCGCCATGGTCTGGGCGTCGAAGCCGGTCAGCTGCAGCGCCGCCCGATCGATGGTGAAGCTCTCCTTGCCGTTGACCGAGGTCCCGGCGCGCTGGTCGGCGTTCAGGTAGGATTGCCCCGTCGCGTCGCCGGCGGTCTCGACGACCTGAGCCTGCCCGGTGCAGAGCGGACAGGAGCACCGCGCGACCGTCTCGGGCGCATTATAGACGCGCGATGCGAGCGCGGCGGATGGCAGCTCGGCGCTCTCGGCCAAGGTGGGATCGGCGTCTGACAGCATTGCAGCGACCACCACAACCCACCCCCGTTACCAAGCGTCTAAGGCTTTAGGTAA
>JAIXTR010000491.1 GCA_027483845.1 Caulobacteraceae bacterium
AACAGCAGCACCTGTCCCGCCGCCTGTTCGGACCGCGCCAGGGCCGACTCGCGACCCATGAACATCGAGCCCTTCAACTGGGCCTTGGCGCGCGACAGCTCCGCCGCGCCGACGGGCTCCGCCAGCGCCTTGATCTGCGCGGCGGTCACCTCGGCCAGCTCGCCGGCGTCCTTCGCGTCGCAGCCGGCAAAGACGCCCAGAACGCCGGTGTCCGCATAGGTCTCGGAATAGGCGTCGATGGCATAGGCCAGGCCGCGGATCTCGCGCGCCTCCTGGAACAGCCGCGAGGCCATGCCGCCGCCCAGCATCTCGGCCATCAGCCGCAGGGCGAAGTAGTCGGGATCCTTCACCCCCACCGCGGGCAGCAGGAAGACCAGATTGGCCTGTTCCAACCGCTTGGCGACGGTCTGGGTTCCGCCGGTGAACGCGGCTGGAGCCGCCTCCGCGATCCCCACGCCCGACGCGCCGCCGAAGTCACGCTCGGCCAGGCGCAGCAACGCGTCCTCGTCCACCGCACCCGCAGCGCTGATCACCAGGGTCTCGGGCGCATAGAGCGCCGCGCGCCAGGCGCTGAGGGTCTCCGGCGTCGCCGCCTTGATCGACTTCACCGTGCCCAGGATCGGACGGCCCAGCGGCTGGTCGGCGAACGCCGCCGCCTGGGCCAGTTCGAAGACGAGATCGTCAGGCGTGTCCGCGGCCTCGGCGATCTCCTGCCCCACCACCTGCTTCTCGCGGGCCAGGTCGTCCGCGTCCATCGCGGGTCGCAGCACCAGATCCGAGATCACCGCCGACCCCAGGTCCAGGCCGTCCTTCAGCGCGCGGATCTGGAAGCTGGTGCGTTCGTAGCCGGTGGCGGCGTTGATGTGGCCGCCCTCCCCCTCGATCACCTCGACGATATCCTTGGCCGACCGACCGCCGGCGCCCTTGAACACCATATGCTCGAGCAGGTGCGACCAGCCGGAATGCGCCGCATCCTCGAACCGGGCCCCGCGCCCGGCCACCACCGACAGCGCCACCGTCTGCCAGCCGGGCAGCGGATCGCAGACCACCCGCACGCCGTTCGCCAGCCTATGAACCTTGGGGGTCAAATCATCGCTCGGCGAAGGCCCGGACATAGGCCTTGATCGTGTCCGCCTCGCCCGGCAGCCGGTCGAACCGCTCGGGCCGGCCAGCCAGGCCGCCGACGCCACGCGGCAGGCCGGGCTGCACGCCGGACGCCTTGGCGACATCCTCGGGGAACTTGGCCGGGTGCGCCGTCGACAGCACCACCGTGGGCCCCTCCAGCGTCACATGGCGCAGGGCCGCCACAGCCACCGCCGTGTGTGGGTCGATCAGTTCACCGGTTTCATTGAGGGTCGAGACGATCGTGCGGGCCGTCTCCTCGTCGCCGATGCCCACGCTGCTGAACACCGCCTGCATGGCGGAAAGCGCGCCTGGCGGGATATCGATGGCCCCCACGCGGGAGAAGGCTTCGAAGGCCCGCGCGGTTTCGGTCGCCTCGCGCTGGACGCCCTCGAAGTACAGGCGTTCGAAGTTCGACGCCGACTGGATGTCCATGGCCGGCGACAGGGTCGCCTGCACCGTCCCGCGCGAATAGCGGCCGGTGGCGAAGGCCCGGGCCAGGATGTCGTTGGCGTTGGTGGCGACGACGATCCGCTTGATCGGCAGCCCCATCCGCATCGCGGCGTAGCCGGCGAACGCGTCACCGAAGTTGCCCGAGGGGACCACGAAATTGATCTCGCGATCCGGCGCGCCCAAGGCCGCGGCGGTCGTGAAGTAATAGACCGACTGCGCCGCGATCCGGGCGAAGTTGATCGAGTTCACCGCGGCCAGATCGACCGACTGGCGAAGGGCCTGGTCCTGGAAGGCGTCCTTCAGGATGGTCTGGCAGTCATCGAAGGTTCCCTTCACCGCGACGCAGGCGATGTTGGATTCCTCGGCCGTGGTCATGAACCGGCGCTGGACCTCGCTGATCCGGCCCTCGGGGAACATCACCACCACGCCGACATTCTTCGCGCCGCGGAAGGCCTCGACCGCCGCACCGCCGGTGTCGCCCGATGTCGCGCACAGGATGGTCTGCCGGCGGCCCTGGCGGCCCAGAATATGGTCGTACAGCCGGGCCAGGATCTGCATCGCCACGTCCTTAAAGGCGAGGCTGGGGCCGTGGAACAGCTCGGCGATGAAGGTCTGCGGCGCGATCTGCACCATGGGCACGACCGCCTTGTGGCTGAAGGTGCCGTAGGCCTCCTCGCACATCCGCAGCATGTCGGCGGGCGAGATTTCGGGGCCGGCGAACTTGCCGAGCACCTGGGCGGCCACCTGGGCGTAGGGCATGCCGGCGAAGGCGGCCAGTTCATCGCGGCTGAAGGTCGGCCAGACCTCCGGGACATAGAGCCCCCCGTCGGGCGCGAGCCCGCCCAGGACCGCATCCGTGAAGCCGACCGAGGGCGACTGACCGCGGGTCGAGACGTAGCGCATGCCTTTAAGTCTTCCGCCCTTTGAAAAGCATGGCGGCATAGACGCCGAGCAAGGCGGCGGCAAGGCCGTACCAGGTCAGGGCGTATTCGAGGTGCCGATTGGCGATCTCCGCCGGGATCGGCGCCGGCGTCAGCGCCTTCCACTCGGGATTGGTGGGCGTCTCGGCCATCAGGAACAGCGGCGCTGGATCGGGCGCCTTCAGCGCGGCGGCCATGCTGGCGGCGTCACGGGTGTACCAGCGGGCCGGCGTGTTGGGCGGGGTGAAGCTGTTGCCGTGCTCGGGCACACGCAGGACACCGACGACCTCCAGCGGCGCGTCGCCGGCCTCGGACACCGGCGGCCGCTCGGTCGCCGTGTCGATGACGAACCCGCGGTCGACCAGGACTGTCCGGTAACGTCCGACATCGGCCAGGCGGCAGGCCGAGATCAGGCGCGAGCCAGGGTCGCCGTCACGGACGGAATAGAGCTCGACGAAGGGCGCGGTCGCGATCCCGGGGCAGCTCACCTTCACGCGGGTGAAGTCCGCATCCCCGCCTTGAGCGATCCGGGCCAGCACGGGACCGAGCGGTTGGGCCGGCGCCGCCTGTAACGCCGCGATGCGGGCCATCAGGCCTTCTTTCCAGTGCAGGCGCTGGAGCTGCCATGTGCCGAGCAACAGCAGAATGACCAGGGCGATCCCGGTGGCGATCGTCAGTCCAAGCGGGAAGCGCGCCCGCGGCGCCTCAGTCGTCATGGCGGGCTTCGGCGGCCTTGTTGAGGAACTGGGAGGCCAGCATCACGCCCTTCAGCGGACGCATCAGGCCCAGAGAGATCACCAGCGTCAGGGGCAGCCAGATGATCAGGTGCACCCAGATCGGCGGGTGGATCGTGAACTCGGTGAACACAGCGGCAAAGGCCACCAGGAACCCGGCGATCAGGATGATGAAGACCGCCGGGCCGTCGCCGGAATCCGCCTTGGAGAAGTCGGCGCCGCACGCCTCGCACGACGGCGCCACCTTCAGGAAGCCTTCGAAGAGGAAACCCTCTCCGCAGTTCGGACAGCGGCCCGCGAGCCCCGCCAGCAGCGGATTGGGTTTCGTCATCGCGTCCTTAGTGAGCCGGCCCGCCGAAGATCACGTAGATGAAGGCGAACAGGAACAGCCACACCACGTCGACGAAGTGCCAGTACCAGGCGGCCGCTTCGAAGCCGAAGTGCTGCTTCGGCGTGAAGCCCTTGCCCATCAGGCGGAAGAGGCAGACGGCCAGGAAGATCGTGCCGATCAGCACGTGGAAGCCGTGGAAGCCCGTGGCCATGAAGAAGGACGAACCATAGAGGCCCGAGTTCTCCTGGCCTTCGCCGCCGAAGAAGTACTTGTGCTCGAGGATGTGGTGATACTCGTAGGCCTGGATCGCCGTGAAGATCATCCCCAGCACGACCGTCAGGGCGAGGCCGATCTTGGCGCTGCGGCGGTCGCCGACCTGGATGGCGTGGTGCGCCCAGGTCACGGTCGTGCCCGAAAGCAGCAGGGTCAGGGTGTTGACCAGCGGCAGTTGGAAGGCGGGAACCGTCTCGATGCCCTTGGGCGGCCAGTTGGCCCAGGCGGTGGCCACTTCCTCGATGGGGGCGTGAACCCGATTGCCGTGGAACAGGGCCATCTCGAAGAAGATCCAGAACCAGGCGACGAAGAACATCACTTCCGACGCGATGAACAGCACCATGCCGTAGCGCAGGCCGATCGAGACGACGGGGGTGTGGTCGCCGGCGTTGGCTTCCTTGACCACATCGGTCCACCAGCCAACCATCGTGAACAGCACGCCGGCCAGGCCCGCGAAGAACAGCCAGGAGGTGTGCTGCGGTTGGCCGAACAGGCCCTTCATCCACATCACGCCGCCCAGCGCCATGATCGTGGCGGCGGCCGATCCGACCAGCGGCCACGGGCTCGGATTGACCAGGTGGTAGTCGTGCTTCACGCCAGCGGCCATTGCGGTCCTAACCCCTCATATATCCCCCACGTGCGAGCGGACTCGCACGCAGTCAAACTTGCGGCACGCTATAGCCCTGCGGCGAAGGGTTCGCCAAGGGGGAAAGGGCAGCCCCTCCCCCGGCGCCTTGTCGCGGGTAAATCCGCGTGCGCGGCGGTCAACTCCCCTGGTGCGGGCTGGGCGGCGCGGCCTGCGCCTGCTTCGAAGCCGACGGGAAGAAGGTGTAGCTCAGCGTCACCTCGGGCTTGCCCTTGGTGTTGATGTCGTCGGCGTACTTGGGATCAACGTAGTACAGCACGGGCATATCCACCGTGGCGCCCGCCGCGATCGTCTGATCCGAGAAGCAGAAGCATTGGAGCTTCTGGAAGTACGGCCCCGCCTGTTCCGGCACCACGTTGAACAGCGCGCGCCCCGTGATCGGCTTGTCCGAATTGTTGGTGACCTTGAAGAAGGCGATCTTGGTCTCGCCGATCTTGGCCTCCTGCGAGGTCTGCTCGGCCTTGAAGGTCCAGGGCAGGTCGCGGACGTTGGCGTCGAAGCGGATGGTCAGAGTCTTGCCAAGGACCGTGTCCGAGGCCGATTCCGCGCGCCGCGGCGTCCCGTCGAAGCCCGTGAGTTGGCAGAACATCCGGTAGAGCGGCACCGCGGCGAACGCCGCGCCGGTCATGAAGAAGAACACACTAGCGCAGATGACCGCGACCTTGGTGTTCCGCTTGCGCTCAGCTTCAGAAAGGCCGGTTTGCGACACTGGCGCCCATCCTTACGACGGTGACGACATAGACGAGGATCACGAAGGCCACCAAGCCCAGCGCGATCGCGATGTTGCGGCCCTTGCGGGCCCGGGCCGCAGCATCAGTTTCGCCGTTCGGATCGCTCATCGCAACAACTCCAGGGGGCG
>JAIXTR010000109.1 GCA_027483845.1 Caulobacteraceae bacterium
AGGGCGTGGGGTTGGTCAGCACATATTCGCCGCCCGGCCGCGCGACGACCTCCAGCTGGCGGGGCGCATATCGCGGGTCCCGGAACGGCGCGGTGGCGGTGCGAAGCTCGGCGTCCATGCCCGAGGGTTACGGGCGCGGGCGGGGAAAGGGAAGCCCCAGCGGCTCTGGCCCGCCAGCGCGCGACCCACCGAAACCACCCACGCCCGACCGACAATCCCAGTCTTCCGGGTTAACTATACTCGACAAATTCCGGCGCGTTGTTGGGTCATCCTAGGTCTAGGTAAACATTCCCGGAATTTACCGACTATTATCGCTCATTCGCTATCTCGGCTTAGCGAATAGCGTGTCGAGCAGAAGTCGATGGAGGCAGCGGCGCTGCCCGTCTCAGGAACAGCAATATGATCAGCCTCTCACGCCGCGCCGCCGCGGTCGCGACCCTCGGCGCTATCCACAGGTCCCTTGCCGTGATCGAATTCGATCTGACCGGTAAAATCCTGAGCGCAAATGAGAATTTCTGCCGCGCCATGGGCTACAAGGTCGGAGAGATCATAGGCGCTCACCACAGCATATTCGTGGATCCGGAGTATGCACGCAGCGACGAATACGCATTGTTCTGGGATAGGCTGAGGCGAGGTGAATTCGAGTCTCGCGAATACATGAGGCTTGGCAAAGGCGGTGCTGAGGTTTGGATCCAGGCCTCCTACAATCCCGTCCGCAATGCGAGAGGTGCCGTGACGAAGGTCGTCAAGGTCGCCGCGGTGATCACCGACGAAAAACTCCGTAGTGCAGATGCTAGCGGAAAGCTCGACGCCATCTCCCGCGCCCAAGCGATGATCGAGTTTTCGCCGGAGGGGCAGATCCTCACGGCCAACGAGAACTTCCTCACCGCCATGGGATACACGCTGGCCGAGGTTCAGGGCCGGCACCACCGCATCTTTGTCGAGGCGGACTTCGCGAGCAGCGCGGCCTATGAGGCGTTCTGGCGGACGCTGCGGGACGGTGAGTTCGTCGCGGCGGAGTTCAAGCGCTTTGGGAAGGGCGGAAAAGAGGTCTGGATCCAGGCGTCTTACAATCCAATCTTCGACAGCCGCGGGCGCGTCGCGAAGGTCGTCAAGTTCGCGACCGACGTGACGGCCCGTGTAGCATCGGTCGAAGCGATCGGTGATGGGCTGGAACAGGTCGCGCGCAACAACCTCACGCACCGGGTCGCACAGCTTCCCGACCCCAACTTCGAAGCGATCCGGACAAACTTCAACAGCGCGATCGGGGCGCTCGATGAGACGCTCGCGGCCGTCGCGGCGTCGTCGACCAGCGTCGGCGGGGGCGCATCGGAGATCGCGGCGGCTTCAGACGATCTGTCGCGTCGAACGGAGCAGCAGGCCGCAAGTCTCGAGGAGACGGCGGCCGCGCTGGATGAGATCACCGCGACCGTGAGGCGAAGCGCCGACGGCGCCAAGGAAGCGGCCGCCGCGGCATCGGCGGCCCGGACCGACGCCCACAAATCGGGGGACGTCGTCCGCGAAGCCGTCGGCGCGATGGAGGAGATCGAGAGTTCTGCACAGCAGATCACTCAGATCATTGGCGTGATTGACGAGATCGCATTCCAGACGAACCTGCTTGCGCTGAACGCTGGCGTGGAGGCCGCTCGCGCGGGCGACGCTGGCCGCGGCTTTGCTGTGGTCGCCTCGGAGGTCCGTGCGCTCGCCCAACGCTCCGCCCAGGCGGCGAAGGAAATCAAAATCTTGATTGCGACCTCCACCAACCAGGTCGGACGCGGGGTGAAGCTCGTTGGCGAGACCGGTGATGCGCTGACGGGAATCGTCAGCAAGGTCGCGCAGATCGATGGGTTGATCGCGAGCATCGCGCTGTCGTCGCAGGAGCAGGCGACGGGCCTTGGCCAAGTGAACACCGCCGTGAATCAGATGGATCAGGTGACCCAGCAGAACGCCGCCATGGTGGAGGAAGCCACGGCGGCCGCAGCGAACCTGAGGGCTGAATCGCAAGAACTGACCCGGCTGATCCAGCGGTTCCAAACCAGCCAGAGTGTGCCCGCGCGATCGGCCGGCCTGGAATTGGTGAGGTCGCAAGTCGTCCGCGCCAGCGCCAGCCCAGCCCGGCGCCAACAGGCGAGCTTGGCCCTTGCTGTCGCAGAGACGAGTGAATGGAATGAGTTCTGAGATTTCCGCGGGTCCTGACGCGCCGCGGCGGGTGATCTGTCACTGCAACTGGGCCTCAAGGTAGAGTCGCTCGGCGGGCGCGGGTCCCAGGGCCAGCGCCGCCAGGTAGGCCGCTCGCGCGTCCTCCCGCCGACCGGCGCGCGCGTTGAGGCCGGCCAGCGCCGCCTGATACGGCAGCCAGTCCGCCACGCCCTCGACCCTGGCGAGTTCCGCGAGACCGGCTTCAGCTCCACGGGCTTCGCCGATGGCCACTGCGCGATTGACCGCCGTGGCGGCGTGGGGCCGCACCTGGGCGAGGACATCGTAGAGGGCGACGATGGCGTTCCAGTCGGTCGGGCCGCCGGTCTGGACGCGCGCACAGTGCGTGGCGTGGATGGCGGCCAGGATCTGGCGCGGGCCGCTGCGGCGGAGGCGGGCGGCGGCGTCCAGCAGGTCGGCGCCCTCAGCGATGAGGTCGGCCCGCCAGAGGTTGGCGTCCTGCTTGTCCGGCGGGACCATGGCCCCCAGATCGTCGAGCCGGGCCGGACGGCGCGCCTCGGCGAAGCGGACGAGGGCGGCTAAGCCAAGGACCTCCGGCTCCTTCGGCAATAGCTCGGCCAGCAGGCCGGACAACCGCAGGACCTCTTCGGCCAGCGGCGCGACGTCGCGATCGGCGAGCGCGGCGTCCTCGTAGGCCTGGGCGTAGGCGATCTCGAG
>JAIXTR010000048.1 GCA_027483845.1 Caulobacteraceae bacterium
CTGCGACGGGCATGAGGCGGTGGAGGCGGTTCGACGCCGCCACTTCGACGCCATCCTGATGGACGTCCACATGCCCGGGATGGATGGCCTGTCCGCGACGCGCGCGATCCGCGGCATCGCCGGGCTGACGGGTCGCACGCCGATCATCGCCATGAGCGCCGATGTGCTGCCGGAACAGATCGCCCGCATGCGGAGCGCCGGCATGGTCGACAGCGTCGAAAAGCCCATCGACATCAACGATCTGCACGACTGCCTGTTGCGCTGGGTCGGCCGGGATTCGGACGGCTTCGTCGCCGGGCCGGATCAGGCCCTCAAGCTCTCGACCAGTTCGCGGGCATAGGGCCGCAAGGCCTCGGCGGCGCGGACAACGATGGTCAGTTCCCGTAAGGCCCAGTCGTCGGCCAGCTCGGTCACCGCGAGGGTCATGGACTTCGCGGCCCGGGCCGCCGTCGTCTGTGGAACGACGCCCACGCCCACGCCCGACTCCACCATGCGGCAGACGGCGTCGAAGCTGCGGAGCTGGATGCGGGCCCGTAGGGGGCGGCCCTCCCGCGCGGCCTTGGCGGTGAGGAAGCGCTGCAGGGAGCTGGATCGCTCCAGGCCGACGAAATCGTACTCCAGGACCTGCGCGAAGCTGACGGCGGGGCCGGCGGCCAGGGGATGCCCCGGCGCTGTCACGACCACGAAGCGATCCGACCGGAAGGGGTAGGTCTGCAGCCCGCCGACATCGACCGTGCCGGCGACGATCCCCACGTCGCCCACGCCTTCGGCGATAAGGCCGACGATCTCGTCGGACAGGCGTTCCTCAAGATCGACGCTTACGTGTGGGTGGGCGGCGAGGAACGAGCTCAGGGCCTCGGGCACGAACTCGGTCAGGGCGTTGGTGTTGGCCAGCAGCCGCACCTCGCCCGACAGCCCGCCGGCGAAGGCCGAAAGATCCTCGCGCATGCGCGCTGCATGGCTGAGCAGCGTGCGGGCATGCTTCAACAGCGTGCGGCCGGCGGCGGTGGGGGCGACGCCCTGGCGGGAGCGGGTCAGCAACGCGGCGCCCAGCACGGCTTCCATGTTACGGATGCGCGTCGAAGCGGCCGCCAACGCCAGCGCGCTGCGCTCGGCCCCGGCGGTGATCGAGCCGGCGTCGACGACGTCGCAGAACAGCCGGAGATCTGTCAGATCGAAGCGCATCCTTCGCCTTTCGCGAAGGAACCCTACCCTGATCGCGCATTGTACCCAAGGGTGCAAGTGTGAGACTTCGGCGTTTGCGAAGCTCGACGCAGTCTGTCACCGACAGTTTCTGCGAACACTTCGCAAGAGTTTGGCCGCGACGGCGATCGGTTTCGAATGCAGAACCTGTCACATCTCGGCCGTTCGTTGACACCCCTCGCGCGGCGCTTAAAACCCGTGGGGCTGCAGGCTTTGGGGGAGGCGACGGCCCTTCTATGACGATTGTTCCACGCGGACCCGCTGACCGGCCGATGTCCCCGCACCTCCAGGTGTGGCGCTGGCATATCACCATGGCCACGTCGATCCTCCACCGGGCCAGCATCTTCGCCCTCTACCTAGGCCTGCTGCTGCTTGCGGGCTGGCTTGTGGCGCTCGCCGCCGGGCCGGACGCCTCAGCCACCTATGAAGGCGTCGTGGGCTCGCTGCTGGGCCGGATCGTGCTGTTCGGCATCAGCGTCATGCTGTTCTTCAACATGGCCTACAACGTCCGCCAGGCCTTCTGGGACCTAGGTTACGGCTTCGAGCTCAAGACCGCCGAGGCCACAGCCTGGGCGAGCATCGCCTTCGGGATCGTCGCCGCCATTGCCCTGTGGGCCGGCCTCGCCATCCGGGGGGTCCTCTGATGGCCGATCAACGCTTCCGCACCCCGCGATCCGTCGCCCAGGGCCTGGGCTCGGCGCACCACGGCGTCCACCACTTCCTGGTCGAGCGGGTCTCAGCCCTGGCGCTGGTTCCCTTGGTCCTCTGGGGCGCCTTCGCCGCCGTCCGCCTCGTCGGAGGCGGCTATGGCGCGGCGGTCGAATGGATCGCGCACCCAATCAACGGCGTGCTGGTGGGCGCCTTGCTGATCTGCGGACTGATCCACGCCAAGAACGCCATGCAGGTGGTCATCGAAGACTACATCCAAGGGTTCGTCGCGAAGGCGTCCCTGCTGTTGCTCAATCTCACGGTCTGCATTCTCGCCGGCGCCCTCGGCGTCTTCGCGATCCTCAAGGCCGCCTTGACCGGAGGCTTTTGATGTCGACGTACGAATTCATCGATCACAAGTTCGACGTGGTGGTCGTCGGCGCGGGCGGCTCCGGCCTGCGCGCCGCGCTGGGCTGCGCCCAGGCCGGTCTGAAGACCGCCTGTATCAGTAAGGTTTTCCCGACCCGCTCGCACACCGTGGCGGCGCAGGGGGGCATCTCGGCCTCGCTGGGCAACATGGGCGAGGATGACTGGCGCTGGCACATGTACGACACCGTCAAGGGGTCGGACTGGCTGGGCGACCAGGACGCCATCGAATACCTGTGCCGCAACGCGCCGGCCGCCGTGTACGAGCTGGAGCACTGGGGCGTGCCCTTCTCCCGCACCGAGGACGGCAAGATCTACCAGCGCGCCTTCGGCGGCATGACCAAGAACTACGGCGAGGCCCCGATCCAGCGCACCTGCGCCGCGGCCGACCGCACCGGCCACGCCATGCTGCACACGATGTACGGGCAGAGCCTGGCGCACGCGACCGAGTTCTTCATCGAGTACTTCGCCCTCGACCTGATCATGGACGAAGGCGTCTGCCGAGGCGTCACCGCCTGGAAGCTGGACGACGGCACCCTTCACCGGTTCCAGGCCCAACAGGTGATCCTGGCCACCGGCGGCTACGGCCGCGCCTACTTCTCGGCCACGTCGGCGCACACCTGCACCGGCGACGGCGGCGGCATGGCGCTGCGCGCCGGCCTCCCGCTGCAGGACATGGAGTTCGTGCAGTTCCACCCGACCGGCATCTACGGCGCGGGCTGCCTGATCACCGAAGGCTTGCGTGGCGAAGGCGGCATCCTGCGCAACGCGCAGGGCGAGCGCTTCATGGAGCGCTACGCGCCCAGCGTGAAGGACCTCGCCCCGCGCGACATGGTCAGCCGTTCGATGACCATCGAGATCCGCGAAGGCCGCGGCGTGGGCGCCAACGGCGACCACATCCACCTCGACCTGACCCACCTCGACCCGAAGGTCATCCACGAGCGCCTGCCGGGGATTTCCGAGAGCGCGAAGATTTTCGCCGGCGTCGACGTGACCAAGGAGCCCATCCCGGTGCTGCCGACGGTGCACTACAACATGGGC
>JAIXTR010000595.1 GCA_027483845.1 Caulobacteraceae bacterium
ATGTTCCTGGGCGACTACATCTATGAGAAGAAGGCGTCCAAGGACGCCCTGCGGCCGCACCCCGACGTCGAGGCGCAGGACCTGGCCAGCTATCGGCAGCGCTACGCCTGGTACAAGGCCGACCCCAACCTCCAGGCGGCCCATGCCTGCGCGCCGTGGGTCGTCATGTGGGACGACCACGAGGTGACCAACGACTACGGCGGCGACCAGGACCGGACCAATCCCCCGGTCGCCCAGTTCCTCAAGCGCCGCGCCGCCGCCTATCAGGCGTACTACGAGAACATGCCCCTGCGCCGGTCGGTCCGGCCCGTCGGGCCGAGCATGCGGCTCTACCGGGCCATGGACTGGGGCCGGCTGGCCCGCTTGGCGCTGATCGACGACCGGCAGTACCGGGCGCATCGTAGCTGCGACGCCCAGGCCAACGCGGCCAACACCAAGCTCATCCCCGCCGCCTGCCCCGAGCGCTTCGATCCCAAGCGATCCATGCTGGGCGCGCCGCAGGAGGCTTGGCTGCAGCGCCAGCTTCGCGACACGTCGGCCCGCTGGAACGTCCTGGGTCAGCAGACCCTGATGAATCCGGTCATCACGCCCGACCAGCGGGTCAGCAACGACGGCTGGGACGGCTACGACCAGACCCGCCGTCGAATCCTCGAGGGCTGGCGCGACGCTAAGACGTCGAACCCGGTGGTCCTGGGCGGCGACGTCCACTGCTTCTTCGCCGGCGACCTGGCCCTGGAGGCGGGCGGCAAGCCGGTGGCCAGCGAGTTCGTCGGCGGGTCCATCAGCTCGCTCGGTCGCACCAAGGAGGTCATCCGCGGCATGCTGGGCGTGTCTCCGGACCTGAAGTTCGGCGACGGCGAGACCCGCGGCTATGGCCGCGTCGACATCACCGACAAGGCCTGCACGGTGACGTTCCGGGGCGTGGAGAACGCCCTGGTCCCCAGCTCGCCCGTCCGCGACCTGGCGCGGTTCGTGGTCGAGGACGGGGTGGCGGGGCTTCAGCGTGCTTGAGCTGATCGCCGCCGCGGCCCTGACGCTGGCGCCCGCCCAGGTCCTGTCGCGCCAGCCCGCGCCGGAAGCCAACCAGGGCGTCGCGGTGGACGCCGGCTTCATCTACGCCATCGATAACTCGACCATCGCCAAGTACGATCGCGCCACGGGCCAGAAGGTCGCCGCGTGGTCCGGTGACCCGGCGACCTTCCCGCACCTGAATTCCTGCGCGGTCATCGGGGCGGAGCTGGTTTGCGCCAGCTCCAACTACCCGGCGACGCCCATGCGCAGTTCGGTCGAGGTCTTCGACCCCGCCGCCATGACGTGGCTGCGGTCCATCGCGATCAGCCCACAGCCAGGGTCCCTGACCTGGGTCGACCGGCGCGACAACGCCTGGTGGGCGGGGTTCGCCAACTATGACGGGCGGGGCGGCGAGCCGGGCCGCGACCATCGCTTCACCACCCTGCTGAAGTTCGACGACAAGTGGCGCGTGACCGGCGTCTGGACCTTCCCGGACAGCGTCTTGGCCAAGCTCAAGCCGCGCAGCGCCTCCGGCGGCGCCTGGGGGGCGGACGGTCGTCTCTATGTGACCGGCCACGACGCGCCGGAGGTCTATGTGCTGGCGCTGCCGCGGATCGGCTCGGTGCTGACTCATGTGGCGACCATCCCCGCGCCGATCGCGGGGCAGGCGGTGGCCTTCGACCGGAGCGCCGCCCGGGTGCTGTATGGAATCAACCGCGAAAAGCGGGAGGTGGTGGCCATGACGCTGCCGCCCTTGGAGGGACGATGAACCGCCGTATCATCCTGGCGCTGGCCGCCACCGCCGTTCTCGCCGGCTGTAGTCCGGCCAAGCCGGTCGAACGCAAGGAGGTGGTGTTCTCGATCCTCTCCGCCGAGAGCCAGACCAGCGCCGAGGCCGACTGGGCGCCGTTCCTCGCCGACATGTCCAAGGCCACCGGCCGGCCGGTGAAGGCCTTCTACGGCTCCAACTACACCGCCCTGATCGAGGGTATGCGGTTCAAGCAGACCGACCTCGGCTGGTTCACCAATCAGTCGGGTCTGGAAGCTGTGCGGCGGGCGAACGGCGAGGTCTTCGCCCGGTCGGTGAACCCCACCGGGATCGACGGCTACGAGGCCGTGATCATCGTCAAGAAGGGTTCGGGCCTGACGCTGGACAAGATCCTGGCCTGCGACAAGACGGTGAACTTCGGCATGGGCGACGCCAAGTCCACGTCGGGCACGCTGGCCCCGATGACCTATCTGTTCGCGCCGAAGAACATCGACCCCGCGACCTGCTTCAAGACCCTGCGCTCGGCCAACCACGAGACCAACCTGTTCTCGGTGGCGGGCGGCATGCTGGATGCGGCGACCAACAACACGGCCTCGATGGACCGGCTGCGCCTGCTGAACACCGATGTCGCCAAGACCACCCTGGGCAATGTCGAGATCGTCTGGCGCTCGCCGCGCATCCCCGAGGATCCGCTGATCTGGCGCAAGGACCTGGATCCGGCCCTTAGGAAGAAGCTCGCCGACTTCATGTTCAGCTATGGCGTCGGCGACACGCCCGAGGCGGCGCGCCAGCGCAAGATCCTGGAGCAGATCCAGACCAAGCCCTTCGTCGCCGCCGACGCCAGCCACCTGCTGCCGGTCCGCGAGATGGAGGCCACCGGCCAACTGCTCGAAGCGCGCAACCGCAAGGATGCGGCGGCCGAGGCCGCGGCTCAGGCCGCCCTGACCGAAATCGCCAAGGAACGCGCCGCCGCCAAGCCTTAAGGCGCCGTCCGCAGCAGGAAGTGGCCGGTCAATCCG
>JAIXTR010000600.1 GCA_027483845.1 Caulobacteraceae bacterium
GCGCTGTGGTCAGGGTTAAGGAGTTTCGGTCAGGTCGTGAAGAGGGCGTTGGACATCATCACCACGGACAGGGCCTGAGCTTGGCCCACGCCCACATGGCTCACGGCCGGTTTAGTGGCCCCGGCGCTGTCGAGGGAAAGGACGCCCGGTTCGATTTCTGGCGCTCCATGGCCGATCTCGGCGCCCTGGTCATGCGCTCCGGCGCGCCCCAGTTGCGGCTACGCATCGCCTCGGCCCTGGTGCTGGTGTTCGTCGGCAAGCTTTGCGGCGTCCTGGCGCCCGTCCTCCTGGGCGACGCCATCAACACCCTGACCCCCGCCCAGCAGGGCGGCGTGGTCCTGGGCGCCAGCTTTATCGGCGGCGCCATCGCCTTTGCGGCCCTGCGCCTCGTGTCCGCCTGCGCGCCGTTCGCCCGTGACGCCGTCTTCACCCGTGTCTCCCAGTCCACCATGGCGCGGGCGGCGGTGGAGAGCTTCGGCCACGCGCTATCCCTGTCGCTGGACTTCCACCAGACCAAGCAGAGCGGGACGCTGTCGCGGGTCATCGACCGCGGCGCCCGCTCCACCGACTTCCTGATCCGCAGCCTGGTCTTCAGCCTGGGCCCGACGTTCGTCGAGCTGATCCTGGCGATCGGGGTGATGGTTGTGCGGCTGGACTGGACGTTCGCGATCACCGCCTTCGCGACCCTGGTGTTCTACGCGGTGGTCACCTTCAAGATCACCGACTGGCGGCTGTCGCACCGCCGCGACCTCAACGAGGCCGAGAACCGCGCCGCGGGCCTCTCGTCCGACGCCCTGATAAACTACGAGACCCTGAAGGCGTTCGGCGCGGAGCAACGGCTGGTCGACAGCTACGGCGAGGCCATGACCCGCTATGTGGACGCCAGCTCCAAGGCCAACGGCTCGCTCAACCTGCTGAACGCGGCCCAGTCGCTGATCCTGAATGTCGGCCTGGCCGCCATGACCGTCATGGCCGGCTACCAGGTCTCGGGCGGCCAACTCCAGGTGGGCGACATCACCATGGCGATCCTGCTGCTGTCCGGCCTCTATGCGCCGCTCGGCATGCTGGGCTTCCAGTACCGGGAAATCCGCCAGGGCCTGATCGACATGGAGCAGATGGTGGCCCTGCAGGCCATCGTCCCCGACATCACCGATCCCGCCGCCGCTCAGCCGCTGCCGCCAGCCAGCGGGCAGGGGGCGGCGCTCGCCTTCGACCACGTCAGCTTCCGTCACGACGCCCGCTCGTCCGGCCTGCTGGATGTCAGCCTCGACGTCCGCCCCGGCCAGACCGTCGCCCTGGTGGGGCCGTCCGGCGCGGGCAAGACCACGGCCATCCGCCTCGCCATGCGTCTGCTGGACCCGCAAGAAGGTGCGGTCACCCTGGATGGCGTCGATCTGCGCCAGGCCCGCCAGGCTGACCTGCGCCGCGCGGTGGCGCTGGTGCCGCAGGACGTGGCCCTGTTCAACGACACCCTCTACGCCAACATCGGCTTCGCCCGGCCTGAGGCGACGCCGGAGGAGGTCCGCGCCGCCGCAGACGCCGCCGAGCTCGGTCCGTTCATCGACGGCCTGCCCAGCGGCATGGCCACGCGGGTGGGCGAACGGGGGCTGAAGCTGTCCGGCGGCGAGCGCCAGCGGGTGGGCATCGCCCGCGCGCTCCTCGCCAACCCGCGGCTGTTGATCCTCGACGAGGCCACCAGCGCCCTCGACGGGCCCACCGAGGCGGCGATCCAGGACACCCTGCGCAAGGTCAAGGCCGGGCGCACCACCCTGGTGATCGCCCACCGACTATCGACGATCGTCGACGCCGACCAGATCCTGGTCCTGCGCCGCGGACGGATCGTCGAGCGTGGAACCCACGCCGAGCTGCTGGCGAACCAGGGTGAATACGCCGCCCTCTGGCGTCGTCAGACCCGCGAGGTCTGACCGCCAGAGGGACGTCCAGCCACCCTCAGGGGCGGGCCGGAATGGGCTGGACGTACTCGCCCTTCTTGGCCGCCTTTTCCGCCGCATTCAGCTCGGCGAACTCCTCGCGCTTGGGGCCGAGGTAGCCGAACAGATAGGCCGCCACCTTGCGGATCTGGATCTCTTCCGAGCCTTCGGTGATCCGATAGCGGCGGTGGTGGCGGTAGATGTGCTCGAAGGGCGTGTGCCGCGAATAGCCCATCCCGCCGTGCACCTGCATGGCCCGGTCCGAGGCCTCGCAGACCAGCCGGTTGCCCCAGTAGTTGCACATGGATACCTTGTCCGAGATCGTCTTCTCGATCTCCTTGTGATCCATCTGGTCCATCTGCCAGGCCGTCTTGCGGATCAGCAGGCGCAGCATCTCGCACTGGGTCTGCAACTCCACCAGCGGCCACTGGATGGCCTGGTTCTCGGCCAGGGCCTTGCCGAACGGCTTGCGCTTGCGGGCGTACTTGACGCTCTCGTTGATGCAGAACTGCGCCGCGCCCAGCGACGAGGCCGCCTGCCGGATGCGGTTCTGGTGGACGAAGCTCTGACCCAGCCCCAGGCCCCGATCGATCTGACCCCAGTAGCTGTCCTCGGGGATCCAGACGTTCGTGAAGCTGACCCGCGGGTGGTCCGTGGGCATGTTGAAGGTCCACATGTACTCTTCGATCTTCACCCCGGGCGTGTCCGCCGGCACGATGAAGCAGGTGATGCCCGTGGCGTCCCCGTCCTTGCCGGACGTGCGGGCGAAGACCATCACGTGGGTCGCCACGTGCATGCCCGTCGTCCACATTTTTTCGCCGTTGATCAGCCACCCGGGCTTGCCGTCCTTGTCCTGACGGACGCCGACGGTCTCCATGAAGGTGGCGTCCGACCCGTGGTTCGGTTCGGTCAGGCCAAAGCCCGTCCGCATCCCGCCGTTCAGCAGCTTGTCGCCGTCGCGCTCGTACTGGGCGTTGGTGGCGAACTCCTTGAACATCAGGATGAAGGGGTTGTTGCCGACGATCGAATGCTCGGTCTGCAGGTCGTTGAACAGGCCCAGGCCCTTGGCCGCCAGGTGCTCGCGGATCACCGCCATCGCCAGTTGGCTCCCGCCCTTGCCGCCCATCTCGGGCGGCCAGGCGAAGCGCAGGTGCCCAGCCTCGTCGGCCAGCTTGCGCGCCTTGGCCAGCAACTCTTCCCAGTCCTTGCGGGGCAGGCCCTGATTGTCCCAGTCGGTGCGGGCGTGCTCGCGGCGGTGGTCGAAGAACCGCTCGTTGTCGTCCTGCGCCTGCAGCGGCGCGATCACGTCCTCGATGAACCGATCCAGCTCGGCCAGATAGTCCACGAGGTCTTGGGGCAGGTTGAAGTCCATGGCCAATTTCTCCCAACGCGTTCTTGGGCGGGATTGACGTCGGGAGAGGCGTTTACAAGCCGTCCGATCGCCCGCCAGATCATGCGGGAGACGTTAGTCGAGGTTCCGTCAGGTCATGGAATTGGATGTTCGCGCAGGCCTCGAGAAGCTTGCCGGAAGACTGGGAGGCGAGGGCGCCAGACTGACCGAAGCCGGTCGGCTGTCGGGCGGCGCCAGCATGGAAACCTGGGCCTTCGGGTTCGAGGGGCGGGACGGGCCCGAACGGCTGATCCTGCGCCGCCGCAACGGGCCCTTCGACGAGGAGTCCGCCCGTTCGGTCAGCCTGGCGACCGAGGCGAAGCTGATCCAGGCCACCGGCGCCAACGGCGCGCGGGTGCCCCAGGTGCGCCACGTCTGCGACGACTCTGACGGCCTCGGCGAGGCCTATGTCATGGTTCGCGTCGACGGCGAGACCCTGGGCAAGAAGATCGTCAGCGACCCGCGCTTCGACGCGATCCGGCCGGCGCTCGCGCGCCAGTGCGGCGAGTCGCTGGTGGCCATCCACCGGACCCCGCCGCCGGCCGGTCTCAACCTCAAGACCGTCGACGGCGTCGCCGAACTGGGCCGCTACGAAGAGGTCTATCGCGCCACCGGCGCCGAGCGGCCGATCCTGGAGCTTGCCTTCCAGTACCTGCGCAAGCACGTGCCCACGCCGGTCGAGCCGGCCCTGCTGCACGGCGACTTCCGGAACGGGAACATCATGTTCGACCCTGCGGTCGGCGTGGCCGCGATCCTGGACTGGGAACTGGCCCACGTGGGCGACCCCGCTGAGGACATGGGCTGGATCTGCACCAACTCCTGGCGCTTCGGCCGGCCGGACCGCCCTGTCGGCGGCTTCGGTGACTATGCCGACCTGCTCGCCGGCTACGCCTCCGCTGGCGGGCGCGAGATCGAGCTCAGCCGCGTGCGGTTCTGGCAGATGCTGGGCTCGCTGCGCTGGGGCGTCATGTGCCTGACCATGTATCTGAGCTGGGCGAACGGCGTGGAAAAGTCCGTTGAGCGCCCGATGATCGGCCGTCGCGTCTCCGAGACCGAGGCCGATCTCGTCGTCCTGCTGGAGGAAGGCCTGTGATCACCCATCCCCGCACCGAGGAACTGGTGGAGTCCGTCCGGCTCTGGATCGACCAGATCCGCCCGACCCTGGACCCGCGCAACGCCTTCCTGGCCCGCGTCGCCGCCAATGCCCTGGCGACCGTCGGCCGTGAGATCACCGCCGGGCCCGCCGCCGAGGCCGCGGCCGTCGCCGGCATGGCCGGCGTCCTGGGTCACGAGGGCGACTACGCCACCCTGAACAGCGAACTTTGCGCGCGCATCCGCTCGGGCGAACTCTCCGTCGAGACGCCAGGCCTGCTGGCGGCGCTGACTATCATGGCCCGCGACCAGATCGCCATCGACCAGCCCAGCTACAAGCCGGAAGGGACGGCGGCGCCAACCCCTTAGCTCGTCATGGCCGGGCTCGACCCGGCCATCCAGCCGGCCTCACGTAAAGGCCCGCCACTATCCGTTGAACGCTCTGCAATGGATGGCCGGGTCAAGCCCGGCCATGACGGGCGGAAGGAAGAGGCAAACGTCAGGCCGCCATCCGCGCGTCGACGCCTTCCAGCACCCGGACGATCTCGCTCTCGCGCTCGTTCCACAGGATCGCGACATTGGCCGCCCGCCGGGTGTCGCCGCCCAGGGCCGCCACGACCTGCGGTTCGCGCAGCGCGCGGTCCGACAGACGCAGCAGGGTGCGTTGGCCGCCCTGGTCGAGCTCCACGTCCCGGAAGCGGAGGATCGCGTCGATGACGGCGGCTGGCGGCAGCGGCAGGCGCGTCGGCTGCGGCGCCTGGACGGGGCGGGGGCTGAAGCGCGCCGGGCTGAACCGGCCGGGGGCGGTGCGGCGGGGCTGGAAGCGGGTGGCCATCGGTTTGGTCCTTGCGGGATGTCGATGGTTCTGGTTTTGTCTGGTCGCTACGACAGAAACGGACGTAGGAAACGATGCGCCACGAAAAAGGGGCCCGTCTGCTGGAGCTGGCCCGCCTGCTCGCCGGCAGCGCCGAGGGGCTGACGCTGGACGAGATGGCCGAGCGCCTGGCCGTCAGCCGGCGCACCGCCGAGCGGATGCGTGACGCGGTCTGGGAGATGTTCCCCCAGCTGGAGGTGGTCGACGAGCCGCCGTCTCGCCGCTTCCGGATTCCCGCCGGCCTGGACGGCCTCTTCCAGGCGCCCACCGCTGAAGAGCTGGCCGCCCTGGCCGCCTCCGCCGAGCTGATGGACCGTCAGGGGGCCGCGGGCCGCGCCGCGGCCCTACGCTCGCTGGAGCAGAAGGTGATGTCCGCCACCCGCGCCGCCGCCCGCCGCCGGCTCGCGCCGGACCTCGAGGCGCTGCTGCAAGCCGAGACCATCGCCGTGACCGCCGGCCCGCGCCCCTTCGAGGAGGAGAGCGTGCTGGCCGCCGTCCGCGGCGCGCTGAAGTCGCTCTCCACCCTGCGCTTCCGCTACGAGGGCGGTTCGACCCCGGGTCGCACGCGGGAGGTCACGCCCTACGGCATCCTCTTCGGCCGCTCGAACTACCTGGTGGCCGAGGAGGTCGGCGCCGGCACCGGGCCGCGCAACTGGCGGCTCGACCGGATCTCCGACGTCGAAGTGACCGGATCGCCCGGCGCTCCGCCGGAGGACTTCTCGCTGCAGGCCTACGCCGATGAGAGCTTCGGGATCTACCAGGACGACACCGAGGACGTGGTCCTGCGCGTCCTGCCTCACGGCCGGGACGACGGCCTGCGCTGGCGCTTCCATGCGCGCCAGAAGGTCGACGAGCAGGCCGATGGCAGTGTGATCGTCCGCTTCCGCGCCAGCGGCATGCGCGAACTGGCGTGGCACCTGTTCACCTGGGGCGACAAGATCCAGATCGTCGAACCACGGGCGTTGCAGGACATGATGGCGGGGGAACTTGCGGTGGCGATGAAGGCCCACGTCCGGAACTGACGTATCCCGGTCCCACAACGCTCTCCATCAGTTCTGGAGAGACCGCCGTGACCGCCACCCTCGACTACGCCACCCTCTACGAAAACGAGTTCCGTCCCGCCCGCCGCGTCCGTCGCGCCGTCGCCCGCGTGATCTGGGCCGGTCTTTTCGTCGTTCGCCCCCGGCTCGCCATGGATATCCTCCGGGAGCGCTGAAATCCGGGGCGAAATTCCCTTGAGCTTCAGCCCGTCATCTCGTCTATCGACAGCCTGGTTCAATCTCGGGGTTGCTCGATGAAGGCGCGGCTGATCGCGACGGTCCTGGCGGGAGTGTTTCTGATGGGGGCGGCTGCGCCTGACGACGATCCGTACACCTGGATGGAGGAGATCGAGGGCGCCCGGGCGCTGGACTGGGCCAAGGCCGAGAACGCCCGTTCGCTGCCGCAGCTGCAGACCGATCCGCGCTACGCGGGTCTCTATGCCGAGGCGCTGAAGATCGCCACCGCCAAGGACCGCATCCCCGGCGTCGGCTTCGGCGGCGACGGGTCCCTGCGCGACTA
>JAIXTR010000220.1 GCA_027483845.1 Caulobacteraceae bacterium
GGCGGACCTGATCCGGCGCATCCTCGTCCTGGTGGCCGACCATGAGCTGAACGCGTCGGCCTTCGCGGCGCGGGTCGCCGCCTCGACCGGGGCCTCGCTGGCGGCGGCGGCGCTTGCCGGCATCTCGACCCTGTCCGGTCCGCGCCACGGCGGCGCGACCGAGGCGGTACGGAAGTTCGCGGCCGAGGCGGCGCAGTTGGGACCCCGCGAGGCGATCGCGAGCCGCCTGACCGACGACCGCGCCCTGCCAGGCTTCGGCCACAACCTCTATCCCGACGGCGACCCCCGCGCCGCCGCCCTGCTGGATCGGTTCGACCCGCCGGCGGATCTCGTCCGGCTGCAGGCGGCGGTGAAGGCGATCACCGGCCTGGCGCCCAATATCGACTACGCCCTGATCGCCGCCTGCGAAGCGCTCGCCCTGCCGCGCGACGCGCCCTTCGCTCTGTTCACCGTCGCCCGCTGCGCCGGCTGGATCGCGCACGCGATCGAGCAGGGGCAGACCGATTCCCTCATCCGCCCCCGCGCGCGCTACGTCGGACCGGAGCCCGAAGGGCTCTAGGCCCGCTCGTGAACCCGCTCTTCCGCGTCGAGGGCGTGGTCCAGCCGGCCGACCATCTCCTTCGGGCAGACCTGCCAGAAGTGGCCCAGCGCCAGATCCCAGTTGCGCAGCAGATCGCCAGCCAGGGCCGAACCGGTCTCCCGGTGGTGCTCCTCGACCAGCGCCTTCAGAACGTCCTGCCAGTGGGCGTTGGAGACCCGGCAGATGACCACGCTTTCCGGATTCAGCATCCGGCGGAAGCGGGCCTCGGGGTCGTAGACGTAGGCCATGCCGCCGGTCATGCCGGCCGCGAAGTTGAAGCCGACGGCGCCCAGGATCACGGCCGTGCCGCCGGTCATGTACTCCAGGCCGTTGGCTCCGCAGCCCTCGATGACCGTCGTCGCGCCGGAGTTGCGAACCCCGAACCGCTCCCCCGCCAGGCCTGCCGCAAACAGGCGTCCGGAGGTCGCCCCGTACAGCACCGTGTTCCCGATGATGGCGTTCAGGTGCGGCTGCGCGATCTGGGGCGCCGGCTTGATGACGATGGTCGCGCCCGACAGGCCCTTGCCGACGTAGTCGTTGGCTTCGCCGGTCACCTCGAGCCGCAGCCCCTGCACCGCGAAGGCGCCCAGGCTCTGTCCCGCCGACCCCTTCAGCTGCACCGTCAGGTGACCGGGCTGCAGGCCGTCCATGCCGAAGGTGCGGACCATGTGCGACGACGTCCGCGTGCCGATGGCGCGGGCGGTGTTCCGCACCGTGTAGGTCAGTTGCATCTTCTCGCCGCGCTCCAGCATCGGCGCGGCGTCCCGGACGATCTGGGCGTCCAGGGTGTCGGGCACTTCGTTGCGGCCGACCACGGTGCAGTACGGCTTGTTGAGGCCCGGATCGGCCTTCACCAGCAGCGGGTTCAGGTCGAGGTCGTCCAGGTGTTCGCCGCCGCGGCTGACCTGCATCAGCAGCTCCGTGCGGCCGATGATCTCGTCCAGCGAGCGGGCGCCGATCTTGGCCAGGATCTCGCGGACCTCCTCGGCGATGAAGGTGAAGAGGTTGATCACCTTCTCCGGGGTGCCGGTGAACTTGGCGCGCAGCGCCTCGTCCTGGGTGCAGACCCCCACCGGACAGGTGTTCGAGTGGCACTGGCGCACCATGATGCAGCCCATGGCGATCAGGCTCGCGGTCCCAATTCCGAATTCTTCCGCGCCCAGCATCGCGGCGATGACCACGTCGCGACCGGTGCGGATGCCACCGTCCGCCCGGAGCCGCACGAAGTGGCGCAGGTTGTTGAGGGTCAGGACCTGATGGGCTTCGGAGAGGCCCATCTCCCACGGGCCGCCGGCGTACTTGATCGAAGTCTGGGGCGAGGCGCCGGTGCCGCCGACGTTGCCGGAGATCAGGATCACGTCGGCCTTGGCCTTGGCCACGCCGGCCGCAATGGCCCCAATGCCGGTCATCGAGACCAGCTTCACGGTCACCCGGGCGTCCGGGTTGATCTGCTTCAGGTCGTAGATGAGCTGGGCCAGATCCTCGATCGAATAGATGTCGTGGTGCGGCGGCGGGCTGATCAGCATCACCCCCGGCGTCGCGTGGCGCAGCTTGGCGATCAGCTCCGTGACCTTGAAGCCGGGCAGCTGCCCGCCCTCGCCGGGCTTGGCGCCCTGGCTGACCTTGATCTCGATCTCGCGGCACTGGTTCAGGTACTCGGCGGTGACGCCGAAGCGGCCCGACGCGATCTGCTTCACCGCCGAGTTCGGGTTGTCGCCGTTCGGCAGCGGCTGGTAGCGGCTGCGGTCCTCGCCGCCCTCGCCGGAGACACTCTTGGCGCCGATCCGGTTCATGGCGATGTTGAGCGCGCCGTGGGCCTCGGGCGCCAGGGCGCCCAGGCTCATGCCCGGCGTCAGGAAGCGCTTGCGGATCTCGTTGACGCTCTCGACGTCCTCCAGCGGCGCGGGCTTGGTCTCGGCGCGGATGTCCAGCAGGTCGCGCAGCTGGATCGCCGGCAGGGTGCGCATCCCGTCCGAGAAGCGCTTGTAGATCTGGTAGTCGCCGGTGTCGCAGGCGCGCTGCAGGGTGTGGATCATCCGCGCCTCGAAGGCGTGGGCCTCGCCCGTCCGCCGCGCCTTGTAGAAGCCGCCGACCGGCAGGCTGATCGCCGCCGGATCCCAGGCCTTGCGGTGCAGCTCCACGCTCTTGGCCTCGATGCCCGCCAGGCCGATGCCGGAGATGCGCGAGGGCATGCCCGGGAAGAACTCGGCCACCAGGCTGCGCGACAGGCCGACGGCTTCGAAGTTGTAGCCGCC
>JAIXTR010000031.1 GCA_027483845.1 Caulobacteraceae bacterium
CTATCTGCTGACGTGCGACCCGCTGAACGGGGCCGAGGCCGAGCGGATCGGTCTCGTCTCGCTCTGCGTGCCCGACGAAGAGTTGGACGCCAAGGCGCTCGCGGTGGCGACGAAGCTGGCCAGCGGCGCCCAGCAGGCCATTCGGTGGACCAAGCTGTCGCTGAACAACTGGCTCCGCCAGGCCGGTCCGATCTTCGATGCGTCGGCGGCCCTGGAGATCCTGGGCTTCACCGGCCCGGAGGCGCGCGAAGGCCTGGCCTCACACCGCGAAAAGCGCCGCCCGAAGTTCGTCTGACGCCTGCTGGTGGGCCGACAAAATCTCTTGACGGGTGCATTTACGGTGTAAATACATATCGCAGCTCGGGAGACACATGATGCTCGACCTGGTTCTGGCGATCGCCCACCACCTGCTGGTCTTTGCTCTCTTCGGCATTCTGTTCGCTGAGTTCATGCTGGTCCGGCGGGACATGGACCTCGCCGCCGTGCGGAGGGTGTCCGCCATCGACCTCGGCTACGGCGCGCTCGCCGGTCTGATCGTGGTGGTGGGGTTCGCCCGCGCGGCCATGGCGGCCAAGGGCTGGGACTACTACGCCCACAACGCCTTCTTCTGGGCAAAGGTCGGCGTGTTCCTGGCGATTGGACTGATTTCAGTTCCGCCAACGATCGCCTTCATCCGCTGGCGCCGCAGCGAGGTCGCGCCGACCGCGGCCCAGGTCGCCGGGGTGCGTCGGCTGATCCACGTCGAGGTCGCCCTGTTCGCCCTTCTCCCCGCCTTCGCGGCGGCGATGGCGCGGGGCTACGGCCAGTTCTAGCCTCCACCCCGGAGCTCTGCTGCGAGGGCGTGATAGCGAGCAGCGGGCTCGGTCTGGCCCAGCGTTTTGTAGAAGACCGCCAGGTTATGCGCGGCCATGTGGCTGCCCCGGCCGGCGACCGTCCCATCCAGCTGAGGCTGCTCGCCGATCTCCAGGCAGCGCTTCCAGGCCAACTCGACGATCGGAAGGAAGTCGCTCAGCGCGCGGTCCGGGTTCAGGCTGGCGCATTCCAGATAGAGGTCGCCCAGGGCGAACCAGAAATCGGGCGACGCCGGCCAGTTGTCGGCCTCCGCGTCGGCGAGCTGCAGCGCATCGTCGGCGCGGCCCGCGGTCTTCAGGGCCGTCAGCGCGCGGACCACCAGGGCATGGCGATAGGGGACGTCCGCGGGCGCCAGGCGCAAGGCCTCGGTGAAGCACAGCGCCGCCTGGGCGACGCGCTGCCGGACCTGGTGTTCCTTGGCGAGCTGGAACCAGAGGTAGGGGTCGTCCGGGGCGGCCTGCAGCTCAAGCATCAGCAAGGCTTCGTTCCGGTCGCCCTTGCGCGCCAGGTTCGCCGACGTAAAGCCGTCGTGGCCAAGGCGCAGCGGCAGCCGGACGCTGCGATCGACCCCCACCGGCTGTTCGTGGATACGGCCCTCGTACCGAACGCCGCGCGGCAGCATCCGGGGGATCCAGGTGATGGCCGAGCCTTCTCCGTCGGCTTGGTCCAGTTGGTTGTCCCGTCGCACCTCGCCCATGAAACCGCCGCCGGTCGCTGGCAGCGTCGCTGGACTCAGCCCCTCCGCGCCGCCCGCGATCCATTCGTCGGCGTCGAGGACCAGGTTCCAAGCCGCGTCCGAGAGCGCCAGCGAGGCGTTGCGGGCGGCCGCGAAGTCGTCGACCCAGACGAAGGTCGAAACCTCGGCGCCCTCGGCCCGGGCGATGGCCGGTGTGGCGTCCTGCGATCCCGTGTCCAGCACGATCATCCGATCCACGTGCGGCCGCGCGCTGCGCAGCGCGCGCGCGACGGCGTGCGCCTCGTCGCGGACGATCATCACCAGCGCCAGCCGAGTCATATGGGATCCTTGTCGGAGCCAAGGCTCCGCAGGCTAGCCTAGGCAGATTCGGCGGTCCCTCCGGGCGCGGACCGGAGCGGCGCGATGCCGCGTTTGGCGTTTCCGCCGCAGCGCTGCAAAATAGCGGCGGGCAAGGGGCTTCGCCGTTGGAGAAAGATCGGGATAGCGACCGCCCCGCATCCGCTGGCGCGGATGTCCTGTTGGCGTCCCTCCTCGACGCGACCGGGATCATGGCCGGCGTCCTCGAACTTCGCGACGACGACGACGTGCTCTACGTCTCCGCCAACCGCAATCTGTCGGCCCTGTTCGGCCTGACCCCCGACGAGGTCGTCGGCAAGACCGGGCGCGAGCTGGGTCTGGGCGAGCGGGAGCTGACAGGTGGCGTGCTTAGCTTGCGCGAGACGCTGAGCTCCCAGCAGATCACCCACTTCGAGCACCCGCGCCGTGTGGGCGACGCGGTGGCCTGGTTCTATGTGACGATCGCCCCCGTGGCGGGTGAGGCGCGGGTCTCCTTCGTGTCCGTCGACATCACGGCGCGGAAGACGGCCGAACTGGCGGCCGAACGTGAGCGGACGCGGCTGGCCATGGCCCTGGAGGCGACGGCGCTCGGCCTCTGGGAGTACAATCTGAAAACCCTCGAGGCGACCTGGGACGAGCGCACCCTAGGCTTCTACGGCCTGTCGCCCGGGGAAGTGCCAAGCTTCAAGCTCTACCGCCAACGCCTTCACCCGGAGGACCGCGACCGGACGATCAAGGCCTACGATGCGGCGATCGCCGGCGCCGAGGGCGGCAAGTTCCTGATCGAGCACCGGATCGTTGGCCAGGACGGATTGGTCCGCTGGATCCGGAACATGGGCCAGGTGGTGTTCCACGCCAATGGCGAAGCCCGGCGCATGCTGGGAACCTCACTCGACATCAGCGCCGAGGTCGCGGCGCAGGACCGCCAGAAGCTGCTGATGGCCGAGCTTAATCACCGGGTGAAGAACAACCTGGCCACGGTGCAGTCGATCGCCGTGCAGACGGCGCGCCGCTCGACCGACATGACGCAGTTCCTGGACAAGTTCGAGGGGCGTCTGGTGGCCCTGGCGCGCACACACGACGTCCTGACCCAAAACGCCTGGGCTCAGGCGAGCCTGAAAGCCCTGATCCAGCGGGAGCTGGCTAGCTTCGCCGCTCGCGTTCATATCGCCGGCCCCCCGATCGAGTTGGCCGCGCCTCAGGCGCTGGCGGTGGGTCTGATCACGCACGAGCTGGCGACCAACGCGGCGAAATACGGAGCCTTTCGCTGCGAGGGCGCCGTTTCGGTGACCTGGGAAGAGACCCCGCCCGGCGTCGTGCGGCTGGTGTGGCAGGAGGGCGGCGTCGGCCAGACCGAGCCCAGCGCCAGTGGCGGTTTCGGGATGCAGCTGATCCGGCGGCTGACGGCCGGCGACCTTCGCGGATCGCACACCGTCGAGCACCTGGCCGATGGCCTGCGGGTCGAGATCGTCTTCCCGATCGAGCGCGCACACGGGCCGCTCAGCCCCTGACCTCGGTCAGTCGGTGAAGACCACGGTCTTGCGACCGTTCAGCAGGACCCGGTCTTCCACGTGCCAGCGGACAGCGCGGGCCAGGACCCGGCGCTCGATGTCGCGGCCCTTGCGGATCAGGTTGGCGGGCGTGTCGCGGTGGCTGATCCGCTCAACGTCCTGTTCGATGATCGGACCCTCGTCCAGGTCGGCGGTGACGTAGTGGGCGGTGGCCCCGATCACCTTCACGCCGCGGGCGTGGGCCTGGTGGTACGGCCGCGCCCCCTTGAAACCCGGCAGGAACGAGTGGTGGATGTTGATGCATCGGCCGGCCAGCTTGGTCGACAGGTCGTCCGACAGCACCTGCATGTAGCGGGCGAGGACGACCAGTTCGGTGCCGGTCTCCTGGACGAGCGCCCAGAGGGCGGCCTCCTGCTGCGGCTTGGTCTCGGCGGTCACCGGCAGGTGGCGGAAGGCGATGCCCTGCAGGTCGGTGTGGGGGAAAGTGGTGGCCGGATGGTTGGAGACCACCGCGGTGATATCCATCGGCAGCTCGCCCTGCCGCCAGCGCCAGATCAGGTCGGCGAGGCAGTGGTCGGTTTGGGAGGCCAGGATCATGACCTTTCGGCGCTCGCGCGAGCCGCGCAGCGTCCAGGTCATGGCGTACTCGACCGCCAGCGGCTCGAAGACGGCGCGCCAGACCTCCGGCGCGGAGTCGCCCGGATCGAACACCACGCGCATGAAGAACCGACCGGTTTCCTGGTCGTCATACTGTTGAGCGTCGAGGATGTTGGCGCCGCGTTCGAACAGCAGGGCCGATACGCGGGCCACGATGCCGGGGCGGTCGTCGCAGGAAAGGGTCAGGATCATTTCGCGGGTGGGCTTGCCGCCCGGCGCTCGCAAGGTCAAGGCTGCCGTCGGGAGACGTTCAGGAGCACAACGCATGCGATCAGTAACCTATCTGACCATCGGCGCCCTGCTGGCGCCCGTTCCGGCGATGGCCCCTACGGCGGCCCTGGCCCAGGGCCGCAGCCCTACGGACGCCTGCAGCCGCGAGATCGGCTACGAAGTCCAGGACCGATATCCGCAGGCTCGCGGCGTGCGCATCACCTCGTCCAACGTCAGCGATGGCCGCAACGAGGCGCGGGTCTCAGGCAAGGGCGAGTTCGACGACCGCAACGGCGGCGAGGCGCGTTTCACCTATTCCTGCGTGTACAACTACCGCAGCGGCCGGACCTACGATCTTCAGGTCAGTGACCTGTCGCATAAGAACAAGGACAATAGCGCCGCCATCGCCGGCCTGGTCCTCGGGGCGATCGTCGTCGGTGCGATTGCGGCCAACGCCAACAAGGACAAGGACCGCGACGACGACTGGAACCATCACGAGGTGTGGAGCCCCGCCGACGGAGTCCGCTGCGTGGCGCGGGAGCGATCCTGCTACAAGAACGGCCGCTACTCCGAGAAGTGGACCCAGCGGATCTTCTACCGCTAGCGACGCGTTCGGCTCCGACGGTCAAGTCCAGCGAGACCCGGCAGCGGGAGCACGGCTGCCGGGCACGCCGTTCGTCAGGCCGTGGGGGCGGGGTAACGGAACCCCTCACCCTTGCTGTCTGCGGCGGCGAGCTGCGCGGCGGCGAAGTCCCAGTTGGCGATATTGTCGAACCAGCGCTCAACGAACCCCTTCCGGTCGTTCTTGTAGTCGAGATAGTAGGCGTGCTCCCAGACGTCGCAGACCAGCAGGGGGAACAGGCCCTCCTTGATCAGGGTGTCTTCGGCGTCATGGGTCGAGATGACCTTCAGTCCGTCCGAGCCGGTGACGATCCAGGCCCAGCCTGAGGCGAAGTGGTTGGCGCCTTCCTCGACGAAGGCGGTCTTCAGGGTCGCGAGGTCGCCGAAGGCGTCAGTGATGGCCCGCAGCAGGTCGCCACTCGGCGCCGCACCGCCGGGCGGGCGCATGGACTCCCAGAAAAACGCGTGATTCCAGGCCTGGGCGGCGTTGTTGAACAGCTTCTTGTCGTCCGACCGATGCGCCTCCCGGACGACGTCCTCCAGCGGCTTGCCCGCGAGGCCGGCCTTGGCCGCCAGGTCGTTGGTCTTGTCTACATAGGTCTTGTGGTGCTTGTCGTGGTGCGTCCGCAGCGTGTCGGCCGACATGAAGGCGCCCAGCGCGTCGTAGCCGTAGGGCAGGTCGGGAAGGGTGTACATCGGGCAGCCTCGCGCATTTGGGGACAAGCGTGTCTCCCCGCTCAACCGCTGGGGGCGCAACGCGTTCCCGAAGCGACGCGCCCCTGGCCAATGGGCACGGCGGCGCGCGGGCTGGACGACGCAGC